>NZ_JBJUDF010000178.1:0-27795 GCF_046067725.1 Planktothrix sp. | reverse complement strand
TACAATTTCATCGGTTTAATATTCAGGAACAGAAGAATCAATTTCTCGACTCCAAGCTAAAATTCCGCCTTTAACGTTAGTTCCTTCAATGCCAGCTTCTTTGAGAATTCCTAACGCTTTTCCAGACCGAATTCCTGATTTACAATGGGCAATTAAACGATGACCATTCAACCGTTCTTTAACTTGTTCAATGCCTTTTCCTTGTTCAATATCTGGTAAAGGAATTAACATCGAACCTGGAATTTTAGCAATTTCATACTCATGGGGATTACGCACATCAATTAACATGAAATCATCGGCCCCACTATCGATTAATTGCTTAAGTTCCTGAACGGTCATTTCAGGAATATCCATTTTCTGTTTTGCCTCCTGTTCTTTTGCTTGGGGAATGCCGCAGAATTGTTCGTAATCAATTAATTTTTCAATCACCGGACGTTCAGGATTAGGACGTAATTTTAACTCACGGAACGTCATATCTAAGGAGTTGTATAACAATAACCGTCCGCTTAAGGTTCGACCTTTTCCGATAATAATTTTGACGGTTTCTGTGGCTTGAATCACCCCAATTATTCCGGGTAAAATGCCTAAAACGCCACCTTCTGCACAGGAGGGAACCATTCCGGGTGGTGGGGGTTCGGGGTATAAATCACGGTAATTAGGCCCCCCTTCATAGTTGAACACCGTCGCCTGACCTTCAAACCGGAAAATTGACCCGTAAACGTTGGGTTTGTTCAACAACACACAGGCGTCATTGACTAAATATCGCGTTGGGAAATTGTCAGTTCCGTCTACAACCACATCATAGGGTCGTAGCAGGTCAAGGGCATTTTCTGAACTAATGCGGGTGTTGTAGAGGTCAACTTGACAACTGGGGTTAATTTCCAAAATCCGGTTTTTCGCCGATTCAATTTTGGGTTTTCCTACCCAGGACGTCCCGTGAATAATTTGGCGTTGTAAGTTGGAATGGTCAACGACATCAAAATCCACAATTCCGATGCGTCCAATTCCCGCCGCCGCCAAATACAGGAGTAATGGCGAACCGAGTCCCCCGGTTCCAATGCACAGAACGCTCGCCGCCTTCAAGCGTTTCTGACCTTCCAGACCGACTTCTGGCAAAATCAAGTGGCGGGAGTAACGTTCGTAGTCTTCTTTCGTTAACTGGATTTCATCCAGATTCGGATTTAGCATAGCAATTTCGACAAAAAAATAACCTACCCCTGGAGGGGTTTTTGGTCGTCAAAAGTATATATTATAAGTCGAGTGACGGCGTAACGGTTAAATTCTTATTAATTCTTCAGGTTGAAACTGGTGCTCATCATCTAAACTCCAGTTTTGCAGGTCGGTTGCTTTTCCTTTTTCCACAGAAATAATCACATAAGAATACCCTGACCACGCATAAATGCGATCAAATTCTGAGGGAATGGCTGGATGATCAGGATGGGAATGATAGATTCCGATAATAACCAGATTGCGATCGCGTCCTTCTTTTTGCGCTTTTAGCATTTCTTGAGGGGAAATTGTAAAGTAATGTTCTGTTGTCATTACAGTTTTTTGTAAGGTTTCTATCACTTCAAAATTTTGAGATGTTTCGGCGTTCCAAGCATTTTTGGTTGGGATAATTTCTACTAACTGTTTATCCCCGTTTTCATTAATTTTGCCCATCATTAAACCACAACATTCATGAGGATAGGTTTGTTTCGCATGGGTGATCATGGCTTGGAAATGCTGTTGAGAAAGGGTTAATGTTGCCATAGGATTAATAGGAGTAATTACTAATATATTTAAAATTAGACTGTTTGATTAGAAAAAGTTAATTTTGGAATTAATCTGATCACAATAGCCAGGGTTAAAAAAAACATAATTCCCAATGCAGAACTAACAAATAGATTCACTTTTCCAGGTTGTTTGACAATTAAATCATATCCAGCCATTGCTAAAGAAAAAGCTCCAAAGTAAATTCCAATTCCTAATCCTGCTTTTTGAGAAGGAACTAAGGAAAACGCAATGGGAATTATACCATTAGCAACGAAACTATAACTGACAATTAGCAATAAAATCAATAAAAATAAAATAGGATGGGAAATAAAGGTGAGAGGAACTAATAAAACAGCCGTTGCAATTAATCCAATTAATGTGGCTTTATGATTTCCTATTTTAACAGCAATTAATCCGGCTGGAATAGATGCAAACGCTAAAAGAAGTAATCCGGTAAACATCATCCATTTGACATTGACCCCTAAACTTTGGATCACTTTTGGAGCAAATTCTCCTAAGAGGAGCCGTGTGGCTAAAGCCATAAAAAATCCTAATATTCCAATTAAAATTAGGTGTTTTAAATATAATTTTTTTTGAGAGTTATCAACAGGAGAAAAAACGGTTAAATCTGGATTAAATGCTCTTAAAATCCCAACAGAACTTAATAAAACGATCGAGCCTAAAGTAAAGGTAATTCCTGCTCCTAAACTCAGAATAAATTCACTAGAAATGGGACGAATTGCCCCGACAATTCCTCCAACAAAAATTAAAAGGCTCATGGCTTGGGGAAGTTTTGTATCAATGGCATATTGAGCTAATAAAGCCGTCGCTGGACTTCTAAAAAGAGCCATAGCAACTGACCAAAGGATTAATAAAACGGGGAAGATCCAATAAAGGTTTTTAAAAGATTGACCAAAAATAAAAAAAGTGGGAATTGCTATAAATAAACCTGAAGCTAAAATTACTCCTAAACTAATGAAGGGAAAACGGGTTCCCATCCAGTATCGTTGACGATCAGAAAAATTCCCCGCCACGGGTTCAAGAATAATGCCTAACGCATTTTCAATGATTAAAATTGTGGCGGATAATCCCGCAAATCCAAAATCAGCTAATAACTGAGGTAAGTATAATCGATATAATAACCAAGTTAAGGTGATCGCTCCTTGAATTAAAGATAATCCAATTAACTGAAACCAAAGAACAGACGGGGGAGATTGAGATTGAGACATCTGAATTAATTCTCCCTGCGATTCTTCACTAATTCTATGGCTAAATCAATAGCTGCTTTCATACTTGACGCATCTGCAATGCCTTTTCCCGCAATATCAAAGGCTGTACCATGATCAGGAGAAGTTCTAATAAACGGTAAACCAATGGTGGTATTGACTGCCCGATCAAATGCCATTAATTTAACAGGAATTAACCCTTGATCATGATATAATGCTAAATAAGCATCATGGGCATTTTTTCCTAAATTAAACCAAGCTTGACCCGGTTTAACCCACAGGGTATCGGGGGGAATCGGGCCATCTAATTGAAGATAAGGATAGCGATCGCGTTGTTGATTTAACCAAGGAATTAACCACTGTTTTTCTTCTGTTCCTAGCTGTCCATCTTCTCCACTATGAGGATTTAATCCTGCTACCGCAATTCGAGGATTTTCTAATCCAAACTCATGACGTAAACAATCTACTAATAACCCTAATTTTAAACTCATTAATTCGGGGTTTAGGGTTTGGGAAATTTGGGAAAGCGGAATATGAGTCGTTGCTAATAAAGTTCTTAACGTCCAACCTGTGTAGGGAGATCGGGCAACAAATAACATTCCAAAGCGTTTAACCTTAGCTTTTTCGGCTAAAAATTCCGTTTGTCCTGGGTAATTATAACCCGCTAGATTCCATAAATTTTTAGAAATTGGCCCTGTAATAATTCCATCAAATTCGCCTTTTAAAGCTTGATTAATTGCTATCTCTAAATATTGAAAACTTAAGGCTCCACTGGTAAGATTTCCCACTCCAACTTTGAGAGGGGGTAATGTAGGTTCAGGTTCTACATGAATCACCTGCAATTGTTCAGGTTTGGCTGAAGGAAACCCTTGTTGCTTTAACTGTTGATAGGTTTGTTGTAAAATCTGCTCGTTTCCCACCACCGTTAAATCACATTCTTGATGGAATGACGGATTAGCTAAAGCTTTTAATACGACTTCTGGCCCAATACCTGATGGATCACCTAATGTTATGGCTAAACGAGGTAATGGTTTAGATTGAGACATAATTTTATGAGTTAGCCCTTCATGGCTTTTTCTTCATTGTTTCCTATATTGTAGATCGAAAAGGCATAGGACAAGGTAAGAATCAGCTAAAATTAATCCTGAGCCAGAATTTTTTGAAATTAACCTTGAATTTATGGATATTCCCTCAACCCTTAATGTTGTCATTGGCTTATTTTTTATTTATTTACTTTTGAGTTTATTAACTTCAGAAATCCAAGAATTATTAGCCAGTTCTGTTTTTGACTGGAGAGCAGAAAATTTATATCGTTCTATTCAACTAATTTTAGGAAATACAGCCACAGAATTACTGTATCAACATCCGTTAATTAAGTCTTGGAAAGATTATAAACAACAAATTAATCAAAGCTCTATCGGGCCATCTTATCTTCCTAGTTCAACCTTTGCGTTAGCTCTAATCAGTGTCATTTTAGAACAGTCTGGGGTACAACCCAAACTTGATAGTTTGACGATTCCAGATTTTATTAAAGCTATTGATTCTGAACCGATTAAAACTGTTTTTGATACGGATCAAATTAAATTGTTTAAAATTTTAGCCGTCAAAGCCAGCAACGAAGCGAGAGAATCGACCAATATTGAACCCTTAGAAAAAGCTATTAGTGATTGGTTTGAACAATCGATGATTCGAGCATCAGGGGTTTATAAACGAAAAGTTAAATTCATTACATTGTTGATTGGATTGATTGCTGCTATTGTATTAAATGCAGATACGTTAAATATTGCCAATCGTTTATTTCAAGAGCCTATTGTCCAGAAAAATCTCAGCCAAACGATTAATCTTATATTAACTCAAGATGAAACTTCAGCGCTTAAAAACTGTTTACAATCAAAACCTGACTTGGAAACATTCTGTCCAGATTTAAAAGAAAATTTCCTTTATTCCTATTTATTTGATTTCTCCTCTTTACCATTAGGTTGGGGTGCATCGAACCTAAATCAACAGTTTAATTCACCACCCAATATATTAGCTTTTAATATGATTAAAGTTTTAATAGGATGGGGATTAACAGCGATCGCAATTTCCATGGGTTCTTCCTTTTGGTTCGATCTCCTCAACAAATTAATTAACGTTCGTAATACCGGATCAAAACCCTCAAAATCAGAGTCACCCACAAACCAAAATTAACACTTTTCTATAATCGATGTCGATATTGAAGTTCATAAAAGCTAACGGTAAATAAAGTTCCATTTTCTGGGTTGAGGACGATTGTTCCTTCCAGTTGTTCAGTCAGGGTACAAACTAATTCCATTCCCAAAGATTCGACATTTCTAAAATCTACTCCTTCGGGAAAACCGACCCCATTATCTCGAACGGTGACTATAATTTTTTCATCTTCCTCTTGATGTAGTCCGAGATAAACAATTCCTGAACGACCATTGGGGAAAGCGTGTTTTAAAGTATTAGAAACCAGTTCATTTACGATTAAACCACAGGGTTGAGCCGTTTCAATATTTAAACCAATTGGTTCAATATCGAGTTCAAACTGAATCCGACCATCTTGGATATTATAGGATTCAAATAAATTATCAATTAAGTCTTCTAAATAATCGGCAAAATTAATTTTTTCTAAATTGGTTGAACGATACAGTTTTTCATGAATTAATGCCATGGAATAAATGCGATTGCGACTATCTTCTAAAACCTTAATTAATTCCGGTTCTTGAACATAATCCGATTGAAATTCTAAAAGATTAGAAACAACCAGTAAGTTATTTTTAACTCGGTGGTGAATTTCTTTGAGTAAAACTTCTTTTTCTCGTAAGGATGTTACCAAAGTTTCTTCACCTTTTTTGCGTTCGGTAATATCCCGATACATCCACAAATGTCCTTGAGAGGTTCCTTGAATTATAATTGGAACATAATCTCGTTCTACAGTGCGTCCATCCACTAAAGAAAGTTCTTCATTGACAACCACTCGTTTTCTTCGCATTACCTCTTGATTTCGCAGAATAAATTGTGTGGGATCTGTAAAAATATTTTTATATTCAAAGGAAAAAGAAGAGCCATCCATCCCCCTGAGTTTTTCGGGAGATTCATTGATTTTAAATAAACGACAAAAAGCTTGATTGGTTAAGACAATTTTCTGGAATTCATCCTTAACTAAAATGCCTAACTGTAAATTTTCAATTAAGGCAGTTAATCGAGAAGTGGTTGCCAATAATTGTTCTTCAATTCTTTTCCGTTCTGTAATATCAATTCCGATAAAAATTGCCGATTGATCTTGATTGTATTTTTGAGCCGCTAGTAAATAATAACGAGTTACATCTTCAATTCGAGTTTCTAGGGTAACTTCACTGGTTTTCAGATAAGGTTCAGTCATGAATTGTTCCATAAATTTAGCGAATTCATGACTTCCCTTGAGAAATCCAATTTGCTGACCAACAAAGTCTTCAGGTTGTAAATGATAGGTATTAGCCAGATGTCGATTAACGCCTAAATAATGTAAATCCCCACTAATCCAAGACACAAACCCAGGAACAGCATCTAATACAGCTTGTAATTGTTCATTGGTGGCTTTGAGGCGTTCTTCCGCTTGTTTGCGATCGCTAATATCAATCCAATAACCCACAATTTCTAAAGGATTTCCTTCTGCATCTCGAATTAATTTACCTTGATCATACATCCAATGATAAGTGCCGTCTTGATGTTGAAATCGGTATTCGTAACTTGCATATCCTTGTTGAAACAAAGCTGATCTATCTTGATTAGTCAGTTTATCAATATCTTCTGGATGAATATGATTTAACCAAAATCCCGGTTGGGTAAATTCAGAAACATTGTATCCTAACAGGGTCTTGATATTATCACTAATAAATGTCGCTTCATACTCTGCACTGGGTTTAGCACTATAAATAATTCCAGGGCTAGAAGATAATAAATATTGTAATCGTATTTGACTCACTAATAAAGCTTGTTCTGCCTGAGAACGTTCTTTTAATTCGGTTTGTAATTTTTCATATAATTCTGATTGTTGAATTGCAATTGCAAGTTGACTGGTAATTTGTTGCAGGAGGGAGATTTCCCACTCTTCCCATTGTCGAGATTGATTGCATTGATGGGCAATTAATAAACCCCATAACGTTTCATTTTCAATAATTGGAACGGCAACTTTGGCTTGAACTTGAAATGTCTCTAAAAAGTCTACTAAACACGCAGATAGATGACTCTTTTTAATATTAGCAATGGATGTGATTTTTCCATGAATATATAGTTGATGACATTCGGGAGGAAAGATTTCTTCAGAAAAGATTTGTTCTATCAGGGAAGGACACTCAGGATTAACGGCTTCAGCAATGACGCTTCCACTATGATCAGGATAAATTCGATACACTAATACCCGATCCGCTTTTAAAAATTGCTTGACTTCTGTCACCATAGTCGATAAAATGGATTTCAGATCTAGAGATTCTCGAATGCGTTGGGTAATCGTCGCAATTAATCGTTCTCGGATGACTTGCTGACCTAAACGTTCCTCAGCTAATTTGATTTCGGTAATATCATTTTGAATTCCTAAATAATGGGTGAGATTCCCTTCATCATCATAAATCGGAGAAATATTTAATTTATTCCAAAATAAAGATCCATCTTTGCGGTAATTTCTTAAGATAACATTGCAGTCTTTTTTCTGTGCTAAGGCTTTTCTAATTTTTTTTAATTGTGACTGATTATCATCCGTCCCTTGAAGAAATCGGCTATTCTTACCAATGGCTTCTTTGCCAGAATACCCCGTTACTTTTTCAAATGCGGGGTTAACAAAAACAATCGGATAATCGGGTTGTCGGGCATCAGAAATTACAATTCCATTACTACTATAGGCGATCGCTCGTTCACTCAGTCGTAATCTTTCTTCAACTCGTTTTCTTTCCGTTATATCCGTTGCAGCCCCTAAAATTTGTTTCGGTTTTCCATCAGAAGTTCGAGCAAAAACCGTGTCTCGACTCACAAACCAATGCCAATGTCCTTCGCTATCTTTCATGCGGTATTCAAACTCCAAAATTTCATCTTCATTGGCGGTGCTAAATTTTTGATAATAATTTTTGAGGCGGGAGTAATCTTCTGGATGAACTAGATCAGGAAAGATATTTTTCCCTTGTTTTAAAATTTCTTCTCGCGTATATCCTAAAAGTTTAGTGATTTCTTGATTCACATAAATATTGCGATTTTCAATTAAATCATAAATATATAAAATATTAGGGCTTGCATCCGTAATCCGTTGGATAAATCGTTGACTTTCTTGCAGTTCTAATTCAGCTTTTTTCCGATCGGTAATATCTAATGCGGCTCCTGTAATCCCAATAATATTTCCTTCTAAATCAAATAAGGGATCAATGGTTAAATCATAGCATTGAATATCTTGCTGGGTATGGGTAATCACTTCTTCTCGTAAACCCACTTTTGTAGTTAAGACTTGTCGTTTAAGTTGAGTCAGTTTAATCGCATCTTCTAGGGAAAAAATATCACAATCCAATTTTCCAATCACGGCTTCGGGTGCATATCCTCCTGCGGGATTATAAATCCAGGTGTATCGCAACTCTAAATCTTGATTAAACACCACAATAGGAGAATTTTTTAGCGTAATTTTAAACCGTTCTTCACTAAATCGTAACGCTTCTTCCGTTTGTTTCCGGGCGGTGATATCCCGTGAAACTGAAACAATTTCTTGAATGGTTCCTGTTTCATCTCGTACCATTTTTTGAGTTGTTTCAAACCAGACATATCGTTGATCTTTCCGCAAAATCCGATAAACGATTGTATTAATATCTGGGCTTTCTATTAAACTTTGATGGGGACGATTAATTTTCACAAGATCTTCTGGATGGAACAATTCATCGGCTGAACGTCCCACTAACTCTTCGGGTTCATACCCCAATAAGGAACGGGAAGCGGGAGAAGCATAAAGATAAATCCCTTCGGGGGTATGACGGCTAATTAAATCCGTTGAATGATCAGCCATTAACCGATAAAGTTGTTCACTCTGGCGGATAGATTCTTCCGCTTGTTTTCGTTCTATTGCAGTTGCTAAAATATTCGCGACACTTTGCAAGAAATTAACATCATCTTCACTAAACAGTTGTTGTTTTTTTCCATAAATTTCTACCTGTCCCAAATGATGATAGTTCTGACCTATAATTGGAATACAAACTCCTTGATTTAAGACATTCAAGTGATCATTCTGAAGAGGATTGTTTTTTAAATCTTGCCTAGATTGGCTACTCTCTGGAAAGTTTGAGTTGTATGGGTTAAAGGGTTTTAAAACTAGAGGTTCATGACTGAGAAGGGTATAATTTTGATGAGTTTCATCACAAACGGCTAAGGTTAAGAAACCTCCTTCACAATTGTATTCTAAAACTTTACAATATTCTACATTTAAATCTTGGGAAACCTGAAGCACAATTTCATTCACTAAAGACACTAAATTCATTTCTGATAACGCTTTCTGACCTAAATCTGCAATAATAGCTTGTTGATAAGCTTTATTTTCTAATTGAGCTTCTATAGTCTTTAATTCTAGGACTTGGCGGTGCAATTTTTCATTCATAAAACTCAGTTCTGTGGTACGGTCAGCCACCCGAACTTCTAACTCTTCATTGAGGGTTTTTAACTCGGCTTCAGCTTGTTTTCGAGCACTAATATCCGTAATGGTTCCGACATAACCAATAATTTCGCCTTGATCGTTTAATTCTTCCACCGCTTGACCAAAAACCCAGGTAATTTGACCATCTTGACGCTGAAACCGATATTCACAACAAAACTGAATCTGTTGTGGAGAGCTATCTCGACTGCTTTGATTTGAAGGGGTGCGGAGTCGTTCCCATTCTGCGGTGACTGTTGTTTGATCTTCTGGATAAATAGCTTGCATCCAACCTTGTTTTAACGCTTGTTCTGGCGTGAGTCCAGAAATTTCACACCACCGTTGATTAACATATAAATAATTTCCTGAGCGATCGCAGTGAAAAATTCCGACAGGAGAAATTTCTGCTAAGGTGGCATAACGTTTTTTGCTTTTTCTTAAGGCTGCTTCTGTACGTTTATTTTCAGTGACATCACGAGCGACGGCATAATATTGGGTTTCATCAAAGGGCATTGCTGTCCACGAGAACCACCGATAGGAACCATTTTTACATCGATATCGATTTTCAAAATTTTGGCTAGGAATTCCTAGTGATAAATTTTCTAACTGTAAGAGGCTATTATCTAAATCATCAGGATGAATTAAGCTTAAAAACGATTGTTGAAAGAGTTCGGCTTCGGAATATCCTAATAAATTCAACATTCGAGGATTCACTCGTTTAAAATATCCTTGGGTGGTAGCAATACAAAAGACATCTAAAGAAAGATTGAAAAATCGGTTTAATTCTTCTTCGGCTTGTTGTCGTTCGACACAGGAAGCAATAATATTAGCAATGGCTTGTAAAAAACTAATTTCATCGGAGGTAAAGTAACGCTGATCTTCAGCATGAATTGCTAAGACTCCAAAGGGCTTTTCTTTCCCAGCAATTAAAACACTAACACCACTGACAATATTATGATTATAAAACAGGGTACAGCCACTAAAACGGGTTTCGGTTCGTAAATCATCAACGATGATAGGTTCTTTCTGTAATAAGGTATAACCGATTTGGGATCTGCGACCATTGCCAACGGTGATTCGTCCCACACAACCGGAACGCCAACCTGATCCGGCGGTTAACAAAAAGGTGTTTTCGTTGGGTAGTAATTCCCAAATTTGAACATAGGAGATCGTTAATGTTTGTCCAACCAGAGAAACCACCTTTTCTAAGAGAGCATCTAAGCTATTTTGGGAAAGGGCATATTGGCCTAATTCAGCAATCACCTGCTGCTGTCGGGCACGACGCTTGAGTTCTTTTTGGGAGGTTTGACGGGCGGTGATATCCTGAATCAGAGATAAAAAAGAAACAACTTGCCCAGATTTATCTTTTAAAGTAGAGTTGTACCATTCGCAATAAACGATTGACCCGGCTTTTGTGTAGTTGCGATTACAGCAGATATTCCCGCTTTCCTGACCCTGAAGCAACCGAGAGGCGCTCCCATTCACCTGTTCTAAATCTTCTGGATGGACAAACTCCCACTGATTCCAATGACGATTTAGAATTTCTTCTGACTTCCATCCGAAGATTTTTTCGGCTTGGGGAGACCAACGTTTCACCCGAAATTGTTCATCCCATTCAATGACGGCTAAGGGAAAATTGTCAACGTGAAAGCTTAAGTGTTGGTGTGCTTGTCCGAATTGGGTGTCAGTTTGTGGTGGAGGGGTAGGCGGTGAGGTTCCGGTGATGGGTTGTAGAGACCCATGGTGGCTCGCCTCCACCCGTAGGCGTTGTTGTACCCGTTGTTCAATGATTTGTTCCTGTTCGTCCAGAAGTTCTTGTTGAGTAATCAGCAAACTTTGGATGTTCTGCTCTAAAAAAGTAATGACAGCATTTAATTCAGCCGGGTCAAATAAACGCAACAAATGGTTTTGGGTAATCATTCCTAATAACTCTCCCTGATTTCCCGTAACAACTAATCGCTGCACCCGTGATGATTGCATTTGCTGGTTAGCTCGCCATAAATTATCGTGTTGATGAATGGTAAACAGGCGTTGATTCATCACGTTAATGGCGGTGGCTCTGGAGATATCTTGACCTAACGTTTGAAAATGAAGTAAATCCCGTTCTGTGATCAAACCGATCGGAAACTTGACGGCTTGGGTGCTGATGTCTAAGGAAGGATGACGATCTTCGGTGACTACTAAACAATTGATTTGATGCTGTGCTAGAAGTTTCGCCACCTCTAGCAACGGTGTGGATGGGGAAACTTGCATCACTGGGGTAGTCATGACTTCTGCGACGGAACGCAACCGCAATAAATTAATCGGTTGCAGCATTTGACGCAGGGTTTCCTTTGTAATGACTCCCTGTAATTGTCCTTGGTGATCAACAACGGGTAGATAATGAATTTTTTCCTTCTGTAATAACGCAAGGGTGCTATAAAAATCCCGATATTCCTCCTGCTTTAAGACCACCATCTCCGTTGTCATACAAGATTCAATCTTCAGATCTGCCAAGGGTTGGCCAGAACTGATCAAGTTGATGACATCTCGTTGAGTGAAAATCCCCACTAACTGATTTCCCTGTTGCACAACGGCATAACTCGCTGGATAGCAGGGGTGATCATCCATCTGCTTGATCACTTCTAAAACAGGCTGTTCAGGAGTAACGCAGATCGGAGCCTCATCGAGAAGTTGATTCAGGGTTGGAATGTAAGAGTTAGGTTCCATAGCAGGGTCTGGGGGAGTAGGGGGGCAAGCGGAGTAGGAGATCGGGGATAACCGTCAATTTCCGAGGGGTAAATAAACGGTCACGAGGGTTTGGTTGGAAGTTGGACTTTCAATCATGAGTTGACCTTGATGGAGTTCGATCAGCTTTTGGACGATGGCTAACCCTAAGCCGGAGCCTTGTTGTTCATAAAGTTTGCGTTCAAACTGCATATGGGCACCAATTTGAGCAATTTGTTGGGCTGTCATGGCTCGTCCGGTGTTTTGAATGGATAAAATAAATTGTTTTCCCTTCACAAATCCTTTGATTTCAATGGGATCTCCTAGAGACGAAAATTTAAGGGCATTATCAACTAATTCTTCCACCACTTTTTTAAGTCGGATTTCTGCCATGGCGATCGGCGCATCTTCTAAATCTAGGCAGATATCTTTCTCCCGTTGAGCTTCTTGTGCTTGCTTGATGATTTGTCCGGTAATTAATGTTTTGGCGGAGTTCGTTTGATATTGACGTAAGATCGTGATCCGTTGAGCTTCGGTACCAATGAGTTCTAATTCAGCATAGATGAGAAAATTCATGATCAACCGATACAACCGTTGACCGGATAAGGAAATTTGCTCAATCATTTCCCGAATTTCTTCGGTATCCATTGAGTCTAATTCAGTCAAAAGAAATTCTGTTGAAGCTAGAATCCCATTGAGAGGGGTTCTTAATTCATGGGGAAGGGAATGGGTGATATTGCTCCGCAGTTCATCTAATTGTTGTTGAGATAATTTTTGAACCGTTGCTTGTTTTTCCAGTCGTGTTGTAATGGCTTTTAACAATTCCACAGGGGTGAAGGGTTTGGTTAAATAATCATCAGCCCCCATGTCCATCCCAGTTCGGATATCGGATTTATCCGCTTTTGCGGTCAAGAAAATAAAGGGAATCATCATGGTTTGTGGTTCTTTTCGTAGTTCTTCGATTACCCCATAACCATCTAATTCTGGCATCATGACATCGCACAAGATTAAATCAGGATGAGACTGCCGAGCAATTTCTAAGCCGATTTTCCCGTTTTCAGCAGACAAGGTTTCAAAATCTTCAAGTTCTAAAAGTTCTACGATATTTTCTCGGATGGATTCTTCATTCTCAATTACTAGAATTTTAGTCATTTTAATATCCTCAGCATTTTCATTTAATTAAAATTGATTAGGAATGAGGTTGAGAAATCTTTAATTGATTTCCACATTTAACTAAATTTAGAAAACCCTCTAAACTCACAGGAGGACTAAATAAATAACCTTGAATTTCATTACACTTAAAATCATTGAGAAGTTCCAACTCTTCTTGAGTTTCAACTCCTTCAGCAATAACTTTTAAGTTTAAAAGATGAGCCATTGAAATTAAAGATTGAGTAATAGCTGCATTGATTTTATTATTATGCAGGTTACGCACAAAACATTGATCGATCTTAAGAATATCAAACGGAAATTTCTGTAAATAGTTTAAAGAAGAATATCCGGTTCCAAAATCATCAATGGCTATTTTGACACCGAGGGCTTTTAAAGCTTGCAATTGTTGGATGGATAATTCCGCATCTCGAATTAATAGACTTTCTGTTAATTCTAATTCTAAATAATCCGGTTCACATCCAGTTGCCATTAGAATTTTCACTAATTTTTGACGTAAATTAGGGGTTCGGAATTGACGACCTGATAGGTTGACCGAGACTCGCAAATTTCCTAATCCTTGGGAACGCCAAGTTTTACTGTGTTTGCAGGCTTGATATAATACCCATTCTCCAATGGGTTCTATCAAGCCTGTTTCTTCAGCAATGGGAATAAATTTCATCGGGGAAATCATACCTTGTTGAGGATGTTTCCAACGCAACAATGCTTCAGCCCCGACGATTTTTCCTGTCTTTAAACTGACTTGGGGTTGATAGTAAATTTGAAATTCTTCTCGTTCTAAAGCATAGCGTAAGGCAACTTCTAAATCAATGCGTTCTGAAAGATCATGCTCTGAGGATGGGCTATAAAAACTATAGTGATTTCCTCCCTGTTCTTTGACCTCATTCATCGCTTGTTTGGCAGCCCGGAGCAGTTGTTGAATCTCCCGGCCATCCTGGGGATAAAATGAAATTCCGGTACTGACCGTAATGAAAACTTCCCGAGCTATTAATACAAAGGGTTCAGAAATAATTTGTTGTAATCTTTCTAGGGTAGTTTGAAGCTGTTTTTTATCTAAAATGGGTTGTAATAAAATTGCAAATTGATCGCCATTGAGATGAGTAACAATATTTTCTGGTCGTAAGCTATTTTTCAGACGTTCACCGATAGCTTTTAATAGTAAATCTCCCGCATCATAATCTAAAATATCATTAATTCGGCTAAATCGATCAATTCCCATACACAGGATAGGAATCATCCCATTATGTTTCCAATTTTCATCTTGTTCTCCCAAGGATGCCAATTGACAGAGAATTTGTTGAAAATATTCTAACAAAGATAAACGGTTCGGTAAACGGGTGGTACTATCTTGATAAGTTAATTGATTGAGTTTGGCTTCAGCTAATTTTAATTGGTTACTATAATGTTCTTTTAAGATGGCGTGTTTTTCTAAACGAATCACAATCGCTTTTAATAATTCTGTAGCGGTGCAAGGTTTGGTGAGATAATCATCCGCCCCAAGCTGCATGGCTTTTCGCACGTCCCCTAAATCGGCTTTAGCGGTTAAGAAGATGAAGGGAATTGTAGCTGTACTGGGATTTTCTTGTAACTTTGTTAGCACCCCATAACCATCTAATTCTGGCATCATCACATCACATAAAATTAAATCTGGTTGATGTTGACAGGCGAGTTTAACGCCGATATTGCCATTTTCAGCATCGAACACCTCAAAGTCTTCAGCTTCGAGAAGTTCGACAATATTATCCCGAATTAAGTTTTCATCTTCAATTACTAGAATTTTAGGCATTTTTATTGTCCTCAAATAAGTTGAGTTTGCGCAGCAGTTTAATGTTATCTGCGGTTAATAAGGCTTGCAATTCGGAAATTTGATTGAGAATATTGAGTTCTCTTTTGCATTCTTCCTGAAGAATTTTTAAGTAATCTTTTTGTTTTAAAGCTAAATGGGGAACTTCAGCAGCATGGGTTGATGCTAAGTTTAACATTTGAATAGCTAAACTAATATTTGACATGGGATCACGCAATTCTTCTGTCACCCGGACTAAGAGTTCTTCGCGGGTTTGACTTAATTGTTCCAGTTCACCAATTTTTTGTTTGAGTGCTTTTGCCCGTTCTCGTTCCTCGTTATATTGAGATGAATACTGTTGTTGTTTTTTCATACGGGCACGAATGGCACTTAACAGTTCGACAGGTGTAAACGGTTTAGTAATATAGTCATCAGCCCCTAATTCCATCCCCAACCTTAAATCTTCTCGTTCAACTTTAGCGGTCATAAAAATAAAAGGAATATGGGCTAGAAGTGGTTGTTTTTGTAATTCTGTCAGAACAGTATAACCATCAATATCCGGCATCATAATATCACAGAGAATTAAATCGGGTTTATAATTCAGTGCTAAATGAATACCTAATTGACCCTCTTCAGCACCGATGGCTTCAAATTTTTCTGCTTGAAGTAAGTCGATGACATTTTGCAGAATCGTGTCCTCATCTTCAATAATTAAAATTTTCATAATAAATTTGATAGATTTTTATCTAGGGGTAATTGTACGGTGAATTCTGTTCCAACTCCGAGTTGACTTTCAATGAGAATCCTTCCTCGATGAGCTTCAACAAAACGTTTAACCAAGCATAAACCGAGTCCAGTACCGGAAATACTTCCCACATTTGAACCTCGATAAAATTTTTCAAATATTTGTTTTTGTTCCGGTTCAGGAATCCCAATTCCTTGATCCTGAACTTTTAAAATGATTTGTTGGTTATCCTGAAAAATCTCCAGCTTGATTATAGCACCTTTCGGTGAATATCTAACCGCATTCGTCAATAATTGGTTTAAAATCACTTTTAGCATATCTTCATCAATGCTAACATCAGGAATGGGACGGGGATTGATGAAAATCAACTGATGATTAAACCCTTCTTGCTCTTGGAATTGAGCAATAATCTTTTGACACAACAAAGAAAGATTAATCAAGCTCGGCTTAAATTCTACTTGTCCGGCTTCAGTTTGTCCGGTTAACAGAATATCTTCTAACAGTTCTGTCATCCGTTTAATCGCTAATTTAATCCGGTTCCGATGGGTTTTATTTTTTTCCTCAGACCATTGATTTCCATATTTTTCTAAGAGTTCTGAAGATAGCAATAGGGTACTCATCGGAGTCCGAAATTCATGGGAAACCCTTGTGACAAATTTAGCCCGTAACTCAGCTAGTTCTCTTGCTTTTTTTAAGGCTTTAAAATTTTCTAGTTCTGCAAATTTTTGATCATAAATATCCCGAAGTTCTGCCAATAAAAGGATAGGCTGATTGCTTTCATCAAGGATGGGTTTGATGGACAACTCAAGAGCAATCATTTGTCCCCATAGGTTTTTTAGATCAACTTCATAGCGAGTTGATTTTCCTTGAGCAGCACTGATAATTGAAACTTTTAATTTCTCTTGAACCTCTGGATACAAATGATGTTTTAGAGCTTCCCATAAAGGTAATCCCACTAAATTTTGATGCTGACTTCCTAAGACTTTGAGAGCCGTTTTATTAATATCTGTAATTTTTCCTTCGGGACTTAATAACCAAATTAACTCAAAGACTTGATCGAAAATAGCTCGAAATCTACGTTCGCTATCTTGTTGTTTTTTTAAGTTATTAAACCGTTCAATGGCATAACGGAGTGATTGCAGGATAACAACCTCATTGATTTGGCTTTTAACTAAATAATCCTGAATTCCTAAATCTAAAGCTCTTTCAATCAAAGTTTGAGTAGGAACTTCAAGAATAACAACCATTGGCAAATTAAAAGCCCATTGTCTTAAGGAGTTTAAGAAGTTAGAATTCCACTCTTGTTTTAGAGATAAATAGACTAAAGCTAAATCACACCAAGGAGAGGAACATTCCTGCCAATCGCCCGGATTTTTCGGAACTAAAATCCAATCTTCTTGGCAAAAACTCTGGAGTGAAAATTGATTAAACCATTCTACATCATCCTGATGTTCATGGAGGAAAAAAATATGATGTTTCATAGAAACATATTACCCTCATCAAAGTAAGAAAATTTGTAACAAAGTTATGGGACATCTGAGTTGTTGGGTACAATTAGGGAGCGTCTGTTCAAATCTTTATCCACTTCCCTTGGGAGGTACAAACGGATAAACAATTCAGCAGTTGATCGCCGAGAAGTCATTTTTCAATTTTCTAACAACTCCTATAGGGTTGCTATTGTTTGACCAATTGAGAAGGCTGAAATCAACAGAATTCGGCTTAGGGTTACTCTCCACTAATTAACTGTCTTAATCTTATTATCAAACCTCAAGGCATGATGAGCCATCCCAAAATTTACTTATCTTCTAGTTCAAGAAGAAACGTGAATTTACGGATGTTTCAACTTAAATTTAACCATAAATATAGAGTATTGATGAACAAAAAGAAAAAAACAACCGTAAAATTACTTAAAAAAAATCGGATTTTCAAGGAAGGTTTATCAGTATATACCGTTTTAAAATCCTAATGGCTCAGTTAAAATAGGATCTAAGGACTTGATACCGTTAACTTTAAAGGGAGTTTGATTCAGCGATCATGGAGCATCATTTTTGTGTATCTTAGTCATTAGAAGCTTTTTAATCTTTAAATTAACCATGATCTGGATGAATGAACTACTCCACCAGTCTGCAACCTTAACCAATTGTGATCGAGAACCCATTCATATTCCAGGGGCGATTCAATCTCATGGTGTTCTCTTTGTTTTATCCAATCCTGACTTCAATATTCTTCAAGTTAGTAATAATACCGACCATTATTTAGGAATTAAACCTGAACAATGTTTAGGAAAATCTCTTTCCTTTCTGCTGTCTTCAGAACAAATCTTGGCGTTACGAGGATGTTTAGAAGAAACCTTTGAACAGGTGAATCCTGTGTCAATTCAGTTAGAAATTCATCAACACATTCAAAGATTTCAAGCCATCATTCACCGTTCTCCTAAAAATGATTTAATTCTCGAATTAGAACCCGGAACTGAAGCGGAAACAAACGTTAATTTTTTTCAATTTTATAAATTAGCAAAAGCTGTGTTGTTGAAAATGCAAAAAACAACAACTCTTTCTCAAATCTGTAACGTTTTGATCCAAGATATTCGCCAAATTACTGGGTTTGATCGGGTCATGATTTATCGGTTTGATGCTGATGGTTCAGGAACGGTGATTGCGGAGGAAAAACGAGACGATTTAGAGCCTTATTTAGGATTACATTATCCTGATTCTGATATTCCGAAGCAAGCTAAACAACTTTATATTCTCAATGAATTACGAATCATTCCTGATGTTAATTATCAACCTGTTCCGATTGTTTCTTTCCCGTCCGACATCCCCGCAGATCCCCTGGATTTAAGCTTGAGTGTTCTCAGAAGTGTGTCTCCCATTCATCGAGAATATTTAAAGAATATGGGGGTTGTGGCTTCTTTCTCGATTTCAATTGTTAAAGATAATCAACTCTGGGGATTAATTGCCTGCCATCATTATAGTCCTAAATTAATTCCCTATAGCTTAAGAGCAGTATGTGAGTTTTTAGGACAATCTATGTCCTTAGAGTTACCTTCTAAAGAAGAAAATGAAAATTTGGATTACAAACTTGATCTCAAGTCTTTACAGTCGAAATTTACTGATATGATTGCGAAGGCAGAAAGTCTTGTTGATGCGTTACTCCAAAATCAAGAGAATCTCCTCAAATTAGTTGGAGCAGAAGGTGCTATTCTTGTTCAAGAAGAACATTTAATTCCGGTGGGGAAAACTCCTAAAATTGCAGAAATAGAACCGTTAATTTTGTGGTTATCTGACCAGTTTAAAAATAATATTTTTGTTACGAATTCGTTATCAGAACTTTATCCTCCGGCTATTCATTTTCAAGATATAGCCAGTGGGTTATTAGCGATTTCTATGACCAAAATTCAACAAAATTTGATTTTATGGTTTCGTCCCGAACAATTACAATATGTTAACTGGGCTGGAAATCCTGAGAAACCTAAAAAAACAGAAGAAGATGGCAGTTTAACGATTTTCCCTCGAAAATCTTTTGAACTGTGGCGAGAAACGGTACTGGGAAAATCTTTACCTTGGCAACTTTTTGAAATTGAAGCCGCCTTAGAAATTAGAAGTGCATTAGTGGGAATTATTTTACGAAAGGCGGATGAACTGGCGGCAATTAATTTAGAATTACAACGGACAAATAGCGAGTTAGATGCCTTTGTCTATATTGCTTCCCATGATTTAAAAGAACCCTTGCGTGGAATCCATAATTATTCGACTTTTTTATTAGAAGATTATAGTGACGTTCTCGATGCAGAAGGAGTCTCTAAACTAGAAACCTTAGTTCGTCTTACGAAACGCATGGAGGATTTAATCAACTCTCTGCTGCATTTTTCTCGCTTAGGTCGGCAGGAATTGAAGCTCAATCCCTTGGATTTGAATGAATTAATTCCCAGTATTATCGAGGTGTTTAGAATGAGTTATCGTGCTGATGAAATTGATATTTCTATTCCGCGTCCTTTACCCTTAATTCGAGGAGATAAAATATTAATTCAAGAAATTCTGACGAATTTAATTAGTAATGGATTGAAATATAATGATCATGAAGTTAAATCTATTGAAATTGGCTATTTAGATCCAGAACCTCGACTGGATCAAGAAGTTGAACCCTTTTTAACGTTTTATATCCGTGATCATGGAATTGGGATTCCTGAAAAACATCATGAAGCCATTTTCCGTATTTTTAAACGCCTTCATGCACCGGGTAAATATGGGGGAGGAACGGGAGCGGGATTAACAATTATTAAAAAAATTATTGAACGACATGGAGGAAGCATCTGGCTAGAATCAATCCCCAAAGAAGGAACAACTTTTTATTTCACCTTACCTTCTTTTTTAACTTAATCAGCACTAAAGAGTTTACCCAGGATATTCAATGTATAATTCTAAAATTATTTTAATTGTTGAGGATAGTGATGAAGATTTTACCGCTTTTAAACGGATTATGCGACAGTTATCCTATTCTAATCCAATTTATCGAGCCATTGATGGGGACGATGCGTTAGCGTATTTATATCATCAAGATGATTATTCCAATCAGGACATTGCACCCGATCCTGATTTAATTATTCTGGATTTGAATTTACCCGGAACGGATGGTCGTGAGGTGATTCACCACATTAAACAAGATCAAAAACTGAAGCGAATTCCAATTATTGTATTAACATCTTCTTCCCATCCTAAAGATGTTGAAACTTGTTATCTGTACGGTGCTAATAGCTATTTATTAAAACCCGTTGGGATGGATGCGTTTAAAGATACTATCAAGAACTTTCTCCATTATTGGTTAGAAGTTTCTTTGCTATTATGAAAAATTAAAATTCCTATTTTCCAGTCCAGAGTTCTTGCTATCCTTTTGTGTCTTTCTAATTTTTGTATTGATCTGCTGAGAAGCTATTTTTATAATCGGGAGGCGGGTGACTCTTAACCCCAATACCGTCCCAAAACCCGCCTCATGTTTACGCGACCCTAACGTAGAATTAAAGCGACTTCTTTGGCAAAATAGGTGAGAATTAAATCCGCACCTGCTCGTTTAATGCTGGTCAAAGTTTCTAACATGACTTTTTTCTCGTCAATCCAACCCATTTGTCCAGCCGCTTTAATCATGGCATATTCCCCACTGACGTTATAGGCAGCCACCGGAAGATCCGTTGCTGACCGCAGCAGATGAATAATATCCAAATACGCTAAAGCCGGTTTCACCATCACAATATCAGCCCCTTCCGATTCATCCAACGCCAATTCTGTTAAGGCTTCTCTGGCGTTCGCCGGATTCATTTGATAGGTTTTCTTATCCCCAAATTTCGGGGCTGAATCCAAAGCATCGCGGAACGGGCCATAATAGGCGGAGGCATATTTAGCGGTATAAGCTAAAATTCCCACTTCAATATATCCGGCTTCATCGAGTCCTTGACGAATGGCCCCAATCCGACCATCCATCATATCAGAAGGAGCCACAATATCAGCCCCGGCTTCCGCATGGGAAAGTGCTTGTTTGACTAAAACTTCAACGGTTTCATCGTTGAGGATTTCTCCCTCATCACTGACAATGCCATCATGACCTTTGCTGGAAAACGGATCAAGGGCAATATCTGTAATAATCATGATTTCAGGAATCGCTTGTTTAATTGCCCGCACGCTACGTTGAATTAAACCATCGGGATTATAACTTTCTGTTCCGGCGTTATCTTTTTTTTCTTCAGCCACTAAGGGAAATAAAGCAATGGCGGGAATGCCTAATTCCCAAGCTTCATTGACTTCTTTTAACAGTAAATCTAAAGTATAGCGATAACTACCGGGCATGGAAGAAACCTCAACTTTTTGGTTTTCTCCTTCCATGACAAATAACGGATAGATTAAGTCATTAGCCGTTAGGTGGGTTTCTTGAACCATGCGACGCAAAGCATCGGTGCGGCGGAGACGGCGAGGACGTTGAACCAGATTTAAGGAATTTCGGTGAGATTGGGATGGCATAAGAAGCTTAGGCTAAAAAATTTTACTAAAGACCAATCATTTATTATCCCATTGGCGTGAGTTGTGAATCTTCCTAAATTGTTAATAAATGTAACAATCTTAAAAAAAAGCCCAACTTTGCCAAGAAGAACAACCGATCTGAAAAATCAGCCTAGAATTAAATAGAGAGAAAAGAAATCTGACGTTAACTGATTTTTAACTTATGATTAACAATCTATATATTAGTGCTATTGAACCTAATAGTGGTAAATCCATGATTCTGTTAGGAATCATGGAATTACTCTCCAAACGCATTCGACGGTTAGGATTTTTCCGTCCTATGATTCATGCAGGAACTCAACCGGATAATGATATTGAACTGATTTCTAGTCGCTATCATTTAGAGTTTCCTTATGACGCTTATTATGGAGTCACCCATGAAGAAACCCGGATGTTAGTTGCAGAAGGACAACTTGAAGAAATCCTCAAGCGCATTATTGAAAAATATAAAGCGTTAGAAGAACAATGTGATTTTATTATTTGTGAAGGAACAGATTTTACAGATATTATTTCTGCCTTTGAGTTTAACCTCAATGCTGAAATAGCTAATCAATTAGCTGCTCCCATTTTATTAGTTGCTAATGGACAAGGAAAAACCATAAAAGAACTAATTAGTAGTGTTAAAAGTGAACGAGAAGCTTTTATTGAACAGGGATGCAGCTTAGTTGCAACCATGGTTAATCGCATTCCTTTAGATCAATTTCAATCTGTTACTGATCAACTAGAACATCTGTGGTCGTATGATGATCCGGTGTTTTTCTTACCTGAAATTGAAGACTTAAGCAAACCAACCGTTGGAGAAATTACCACCGCCGTTGACGCTCAATTAATTCATGGTGATCCCGAACAATTAAAACAAGAAGTGCTATCCTTTAAAGTGGCAGCCATGCACGTTCCGAATTTTTTATATCATCTTCGAGAAGGCAGTTTAATTATTACTCCAGGTGATCGCGCTGATATTATTTTAGCTTGTTTAGCCTCCACATTTTCAGAAAATTACCCTAATATTGCCGGAATTCTTTTAACCGGAGGCTTAGAACTTGCGCCTTCTCTGTATGATCTCATTAGAGGTTTTAAAAAATGGACGATTCCCATTTTAGCAGTTGAAACCGATACCTACAATACCGCCACAAAAATTAACCAAGTTCACTCCAAAATCACCCCGGATAACGAGCGAAAAATTGCATCTGCGTTAGGAGGATTTGAAAATTATATTGATACGTCCAAAATCGAAAAACGGATTTCCTTACCTCGGTCTTCCCGCATTACTCCCATTATGTTCGAGTATAAATTGGTCGCACAAGCAAAAAAACAACGTCAACATATTGTCTTACCCGAAGGAACAGAAGAACGGATTTTAAAAGCCAGTGAAATTTTATTACGGCGTGGAGTTGTTGATATTACTCTATTAGGAAATCCCGATGAAATTCGAGAAAAAGCAACTTCCTTTGGTTTAAAACTCGATGGAATTAATATTGTTAATCCCATGACCTCCCAATGGTATGAAGACTATGCTCAAACCTATTATGAACTGCGAAAACATAAAGGAATTACAGAAGATTATGCACGAGATGTCATGCACGATGTTAGCTATTTTGGTACAATGATGGTTTATAAAGGTATGGCAGATGGCATGGTTTCGGGTGCGGTTCATACCACTGGACATACGATTCGTCCCGCCTTAGAATTTATTAAAACTCAGCCCGGATGTTCGATTGTTTCCAGTGTGTTTTTAATGTGTTTAGAAGATCGGGTATTAGTATATGGAGATTGTGCTGTCAATCCCAATCCTAACCCTCAACAATTAGCCGATATTGCTATTAGTTCTGCCTTAACCGCCCAACAATTTGGAGTTCAACCTTTAGTGGCGATGTTATCTTATTCTACCGGAGAATCGGGTCAAGGTGAAGATGTGGATAAAGTTCGAGAAGCCACGATTCTAGCGCGTCAATTACGCCCCGATTTAAAAATAGAAGGCCCGATTCAATATGATGCGGCGGTTGATGAAAATGTCGCTAAAACTAAACTCCCTGGAAGTGAAGTAGCTGGACACGCAACGGTGTTTATTTTCCCTGATTTAAACACCGGAAATAATACTTACAAAGCTGTACAACGGTCGGCGGATGCGATCGCGATTGGCCCGGTTTTACAAGGATTAAATAAACCCGTCAATGATTTAAGTCGAGGTTGTACCATTCCCGATATTGTCAATACCGTTGCGATTACAGCGATTCAAGCCCAGGGAATGAATAGACATTAAGCCGTTCACTTTTTAGGATTTAAAGGGAACATCTGAGTTTATTCTTGAAGTCTTAAAAGAGGAATGAACTGCCTTTTAATATCCTATAATTAAAGGAATGCAATTGATCGATATCCTCAAAGCTCAAAATGAATCTAACTGAAATCATTAAAATTTTAGGTGAACCCTATTTTCAATCTAATCAATGCTTAATCTATAATTTAGATTGCCTAGAAGCATTAAAAAAGATTCCTGCGGATAGTTTCCCATTAACGATCACAAGTCCTCCTTATAATATTGGGAAAGAATATGAAGAATGTTTGCCTTTAAATCAATATTTAAGTTGGTGTGTTGAATGGATTCAAGAAATTTATCGACTGACCAATCCTAATGGTGCATTTTGGTTAAATTTAGGTTATACTTCGATTCCGGGTGTTGCGAAAGCTATTCCAATTCCTTATCTGCTATGGGATAAAATACCATTTTATCTCATCCAAGAAATCGTTTGGAATTACGCCGCAGGAGTCGCTGGAAAAAAGTTTTTTTCGCCTAGAAATGAAAAAATTCTTTGGTATGTAAAAGACCCTAACAATTATATTTTTAATTTAGATGAAATTCGAGATCCTAATGTTAAATACCCAAATCAAAAGAAAAATGGTAAAATCAAAGTTAATCCCCTCGGCAAAAATCCAACGGATGTTTGGTCATTTCCTAAAGTAACATCCGGGAAAAATCGTGCTTCTAAAGAACGAACTTCCCATCCTGCTCAATTTCCCATTGCGGTTATTGATCGTATTATTAAAGCCTCTTCTAACCCTGGAGATTTAATTCTAGATCCTTTTTTGGGTTCTGGAACAACTGCGATCGCTGCTTTAACTTTAAATCGTTCGGTAGTTGGTTTTGAAATTAAACCCGAATATTGCGAAATTGCCACTCAACGAATAAAAAATCATTTAGAAACCATGAATATCATACAACCCTCATTATTTCCTCTCCTGTACACTTGAAATCTTAATGATATAAATTTTATTCTAAATCCTCAAGCTTGTGTTTAAAATCTAGCAATTTTTTATTGTTTCCTTGATAGTTTTTCAACTCTCTAACAGTCTTAATTCCTTCCGCTTCAAATGTTTTTGCTGTCTTTTTACCAACGCCTTTAAGCAGTGAGACTGGAGTATTTAATCGATATTCTCCAGCAATAGGGATTAACTTATAGGTGTAAGTTTCTTCACTTAAACCTGCCGCTTGACCTGTTTGCGATAATTGTGCGTTCCAATCTGAGTGATCAATCCAACCAAATCTGATTAAGTTAATCATCCGATCATAAAAATTAACCGTAATATAATAACCCGATTTTTCTTTTTTAGCTAAATCAGGATTTTCCCCTGACTTTCCATAACTGCGATTTCCAAAAATTTTTAACCCCAGTTGACCTGATGTTTTGATCTCAATAGAGTACAATTGATTGGGTATATAAACTAAATCTTTTTCTTCTTTACTAACACCACCTCTCCAAACTTGGGGTTCTCTCATTTGTAGTTCTTTTGCGAATAACTTTTCAAAGAAGTAACCAACAACCATAGCAGGAACATCTAAACTATAAAGTGGAATTGCTAATTCACCATCCCCGACAGTTGTTTGCCATAAAATATCCCAACTTTTCAACGAAATTTCTCGAATTGTTTCTAAAGGAAGTGGATGATTTTCAATTAACTCTTGTGTTTTGGCTTTCCATTCCTCAATGCTTAAACCGCTATAGGGCGAAGTCATTAAACTCATTACTCCTGATCTGACACTTATCCAATATTTCAACTCAGAACCTATTATGAAGAAGGTGCCACCGTTTGAACTAAAATTTGATTGCGATTCGGATCACCAATCCCTGGACGACGGCCATCAATATGAGGTTGAATTAATTCAGGTAAAGTATCAGGAGAACCCCATTGATTGACTAATTGTTGTAATAACAAATCCTGGTCAGCCCTTAACCCATCTAAATCAGTACCGCGATTAATAATCGCAAACCAAACTAAACCTCGATCACGAGTCGGTACCACTCCCGCTAATGCACTAACATCAAATAAAGTTCCTGTTTTAACCGGAGAAGAAACCGGAATTTTTCGATCTTCTAAAGTTCCTTGGGTGTCAATTCCCGCAATCGGAAATAAATCCGCAATCGTTAGATTTGTGTCTTGTAAAGATCGAGCTAATGCCATGAACATTCCAACAGCAGCCCTCGGAGAAATTTGATTTTCAGGTTCTAATCCTGAACCATTAATTAAGCGAATTTCATCCATAGGAACTCCAGCCGCTTGTGATGCTAATTGTCTAACCATTGCCGCCCCCCCAACATTAGCGGCTAAAATTTCAGCCATCGGATTATTACTATAAATATTCATTTGTTTAATAATTTCAACTAAGGCTAAAGATTGATGGCGAATAATCGGTGTTGAATTCACTATCCCGGCTTGAGGAATCACGGTTCCTGAAATCACAATTTGAGGTTTAGCTGTTCCCGGTGTCATCTGAGAATGTTGGTTAATAATTTCTTCAGTCCAAGAACTAGAATTGAACGCTTGTTTCAAGAATTCACCCACTTTAAGCGGTTCAACTTCATAATTCATATAGAAACGACCCGCAATAATTAAATTCCCCGCAACCCCTCGAATTCCCATTTGATTTAACGTATTTCCCAGGGCGATCGCTTCTTCCCAAATAAAAAACGGATCACCATTTCCTGTCATCACTAAATCTCCCTGCACCACACCGCCAATAATCGGCCCAGTCACCCCTAAAATCGTCTCAAACCGATGTTCAGGAAGCCAAACCTGTAAAGAAGCCAAAGAGGTCGCTACCTTGGTCAGAGAAGCCGCAGGTAGAGGAGTTGTCTCGGAATTTTTAGCCAAGGGAACCCAACTCGACTGAAGCCATACCCCCTGGACATTGGGTGACAGTCCCTTGGTCGATAAGCGATTCAAATATTGCTGCACCACCGCCTCTGCCATTGGATCAGGCTGTTGCGGAAACACCAACTGCGATAACTCCGTTTCTAAATTCTTCCCGAAAGAGCCATTCAGTCCAGCCTGCTCTACTCCAGCCATTTCTAACCACAAACTCACTAATCCAGAGCTTAGAATGTCAATCATATTTGAATCACTAAAAATATCAAACCAACCCAATAGAAAGGATAAAGTAGAATTGGCTCAATTGTGCCAACGCTTAACCCTCAACGGTCAATCCTCAATATCTGAAATCGAATGAAGTTTTGTGACAAAATTAACACAATTTCTCGATCGTCATCAGAAGCGTTCGTAGGAAGTGATGACAATTAACCCGAAGTTTGACAGGAATCACTTGTAAATTACTTGCTTATTCCTATACTAACTAGCATGGTGCTAAAACACAAATATCCCTAACCGGATCTTACTTCTTCTGCTTGTCAATGCCCATGATTAAATTCTTCTTTAGGTCTGACCTAAAACCATAG
>NZ_JBJUDF010000177.1:0-24416 GCF_046067725.1 Planktothrix sp. | reverse complement strand
GGAAGTGGTGTAACCCAAGCCTGCACCGGACATACCTACACCACTTCCGGTGTCGGTTACACCACTTCGGGTATCGGAATGTCCGGTGTCGGTATGGGTTATACTCAATCGGGTGTTGGCTATACTCAATCTGGAGTTGGTTACACTCAATCTGGAGTTGGCTATACTCAATCGGGTGTCGGCTATACTCAATCGGGTGTCGGTTACACTCAATCTGGAGTTGGCTATACTCAATCTGGAGTCGGACAAACCATGTCTGGTGTTGGAATGAGTATGTCCGGTGCAGGATTAGGCTATACAATGTCTGGTATGGGAATGTCCGGTATTGGGATGGGTGCTTCAATGCCACCTGTACGTCCCCGCCAGTTCTGGTTAGTCGCCGATGCTGAACTGATTATCTATGGTGCGACCGAACCCGATGCTAACTTAACCATTGGCGGACGTCCCATCAAACTCAATCCCGATGGTACATTCCGGTTACAGATGTCCTTCCAAGACGGTTTACTCGACTTCCCGATTTTCGCCGTTGCCGCCGATGGAGAACAAACCCGTTCTGTTCACCTCAAGTTCGTTCGTGAAACCCCTGAACGTCATACAAATACCAAAGAAGAAGCCGTATTAGAATGGCTGCAATAATTTCAAATCAAAACATTAATAACGTCATGCTTTAGCATTTTAAACCCCTCTCTCTTTGAGGGGTTTTTCAATAAAATTATATTCCATCCTTCAATGTTGGCTACAAATAATTGTCGGATGGCTAACCCCTTTTTTCTATCTGCTATTTGCTGTTCCCTGCTATATCTATTAAACTAAACGACCAACCGTTGCATGAATGGAGTTGAGAGAATCAAGCATTTGATTTAGTTCAATTCCTAAAATTGTATAATCCTTTAAAATTTGACGAGTAGGGGTATCGTTTTTTTGCATCGCAAATTCCTGTAAGCGAGTTGCTTGTAAGCTGTGTAAATGGCTTTTGATAGCTTGGATAGAGGATTCAAAGTTAGGAAAAGGTGGGGGTAAAGTTTGGGTTGAAATGGCTGGAATTAAGGCTGAAAAAAATTGATTGACTTGTTCAACAAAAGTCGCTAATTCAGGAGGGGGTTCAGTTCCCGTAAACTGTTCTAATTGCGCGAATAGAACACTAACAGAACGACTAAACTGATGCAAATAAATTAATAAGGTCATTCTTGGTTCTATTTCCGCAGTAGAGGTATTGGGATCACTACTTAATTGTTGTAATGCCGCTTGAGCATTAAAATAAGCTAAACGAGTTTTTTGTCGTTGTTTAAGAATCCAGTTTAAATCACTAGGTGTAGTTCCTAAATAAACAGATAAAACCGTATTGAAGTAATCATGAGAGGCTGAAATTGCTTTAATTAATTTAGCAGAAAGCTGTTCTTTTTCATTCGATCTAAACAATATAAATCCACCAACAAATGCTAAGGCAGAACCCACACAAGTCCAGAGAAAACGAACCATTGCATATTCCCAATTTCCTCCATCTTGAATCATTTGTAATCCAATAGCAAAAATAGAAATAAAAAATACAGCTAAACCATAATGAAAAGGAACTAAAGAAAATCCAAGAACAATGGACGCTAAATTAATACTTTCTAAAATTAATGAATTAGGAATAATGATCCAAAGGATCGGAGTAATAATTGATCCTAAAATGGTTCCAAACATCCGATGAAAAAAACGTTGAAACGTTCCACCAAAATGAGGCTGTAAAACGACTAAAATTGTGATGGTTAACCAATTACCTTGGGGAATTTCAGTTAGAGAATAAATAGCCACCCCAAGGGTTGTCATACTTCCTAAACGTAAACCATGCCGAAAAAAACTAGAATCAAAGGTAAAGTTATCCCGTAAAGGTTCTAACCCAGAAAACCATCTAAATTGCGATAAAGTTTCTGTTTCTGCGGATAATATTTTATCTTTTTCCGGGTGATTAATGGATTGCTTATTTCTAATTTGACTGATTGTTTTGGCTGTACAATCTAATTGACGAATAATGGTTTCTAAGGTAGAAACGATTTGTTCTATAACCACTAATGCGGGATAATCTTCAACTTGATCGCCAATGGTTTTTTGTTGCAGTTGTTTTTGTTGGGCGACCGCACTGATAATGCGTTTTAAATTAGAACTATCAACAGATACGGATTGATTCCATAAAAATTTAATTAAATTTTCGCAAAATAAAGCAATTTTATGGAAAGCATCATCCACTAAAATTCTAACTGTAATAAATTGGTCATCCTGTTGATGAAGTTGAACTAATTCCCTTAAAGTGACAATAGATGTAATTAAATGATCGGCATCCTGAATTAAAATAATAACAGCTTCTCCTAAAGGAGTATTTCCTAACCTTAATTTACGGTTTAATGCCCAATCTTGTCGTGCGTTTTGTAAAGTTTCCCTAAGTTTACTAACTCGTTTTAGTTCTTCCGTTTCAGAACAATTTTGAGATTGATTAATATAGTCTATGATAGCTTTATAACATTGACTCACGGATTTTTTTAAGGAAAGATAGGGATTTAATGGCAAAATTCCTAAACATAATATCATTGTCCACACTCCAGCAATCAGGCAAATGATCACCCTTTCACTGGCAATTTCCCACCCTCCAGACGGTAAATATAAGGTGACTAAAGTAAACAACCCAATCACAATGCCAGAGAGTACCCCAGGATGCCCATATAAAGCAATATATCCCGCAAAAAATAAGCTAAAAAATGTTAGAATAAGTTTAATAATTAAAAACTTTGAAACAAAAGTAGCTAAAGCAACTAATCCCGTAGACATTAAAATTGTAAAAAGCAAAGAAATTGCCCGTGTTGAATACAATCCTCCCGCATCACTGAGAAGAAAAAATAAACTATCAATCCCAACAGCAATACCCCAATCAGAATAACCTGTTAATTGTCCAATGGCGAGAGAAACACACAATGCAATTGTTAATCTTAAGGCTCTTGCTAATTTAAGATTACCACTGGGTTTTAGAAGAAAACTAAATTGTTGATCAGCTAGAATTACAGTCATAAAAATTAGGATAAAAATTGACTCATTAACGTACATTCCCACACTAATCTCGGTTGTACATAACTTAATAAATATTGTCGAGTTTTTTCTAACTGCTTCAAAAATTGATCATCCATGATTCCGTTTTTTTGTTGGTGTTGCCAATGACAATGTTGTAAATAATCAACTAACCACAATTGTGCTTCACTATCTAAGGTTTGGCTAATGTCTTTCGCTAATTCTAAAGCAGATCTTAAATGAGAGGGAGGTTGTTTGACTTTACTTAAAAATTCTGCTGGAATGGTTTGTAATTGTTGCCAATAGGCGATCGCTTGTCCAGGGCTCCCTTGTGCCATTGCTAAAATTTCAGAATGGGATAAAATCTCTGTAAAATTCTGTTGTTGTAAAACTTGCTTCATACCTGCATCAGTTAATCGATAAAAAGGGATTTTAGCACAGCGCGAAACTAACGTGGGCAACAAAGAATCAACTCCGGGTGCAATTAAAATAATTGTTGCTTTTCCGGGTTCTTCTAAGGTTTTTAATAACGCATTTGCGGCAGATTCAGGCATTGATTCTGCATTTTCAACCACTACCATTAACCGAGACGCTTCTAAAGGCGGACGACTCAAAAATTGACTCATTTCTCGAATTTGTTCAATCCGAATTTGCGGCGGTGCTTTGCGTTTCACTCCAGCTTCTGTGGCTTCCTTAGCGGATAGTCGTTTTCCTTGATGTAAATAAGTGGGTTCAACCCATAAAATATCCGGGTGATTTCTTTGTTGAATGCGAGAACGAATCGGTTTTTCATTCACCGTTTGGTCAGAAGTTTGACAAAATAAGAATTCAATAAAACAATTTGCCACTAACGTCCGACCAATTCCCTCAACTCCTGCGAATAAATAAGCGGGAGCAATCCGATTTTGAGTGATCGCTTGTGTTAATAATTCGATAGCCGGTTTTTGTTCAATTAACCGTTCAAAAAAAGCATTCATTGTGTTAGCTTCAGTCAATTATTAATCCCCATTCTATTAATTTATTCTTTAAAATAAATTGAATTTTTTCTGTCACTTCATCAACATTTAACCGTCCATTAATCGGTATAATTCGTTCAGGGTAGGTTTCAGCTAATTGTTTAAACCCTTGTTGAACACGCTGATGAAATTCTAGGGTTGCTTGTTCCATGCGATCCAGTTTTCCTCTCGCACGAGTTCTCGCCAGTCCCAATTCGACATCAACATCTAACCATAAGGTTAAATCACTTTCTAAACCATTGGTGGCAATCTGATTTAATTGATCAATTAAACTTAAATCTAAACCTCGACCATATCCTTGATAGGCGATGGTAGAATCTGTGTAGCGATCGCATAAAATAATCGTTCCCTGGTCTAATAACGGTTTGAGAAACCCCTCAATATGTTGAGCTCGATCAGCAGCATACATTAATAATTCTGCTCGATCTTGAAGCGGTTCTTCTCCCTGATATTCTAATAATAAACGTCTTAATTCCTGACCGAAGAGAGTGCCTCCGGGTTCACGGGTCATGACTACAGGTGCATTCGTCAGCGTTTGTAACCACACCTGAATTCGCTGCATCTGAGTTGTTTTTCCTCCCCCTTCAACCCCTTCAAAAACAATTAATTTTCCCTGCATTTGCTAATGTTCTCCCCCTGAAATCCAGAATCCTCATCTGATCATTTAAACAGGACTCTAAATTATGATAAGGTCTTAATTAAATTTATCGTCATTTTTTTTTAAAATTGAAATGGCTTGTTGTACCCCTGGAGTTCTATATGGCCCGCTACACTGGATTTTTTATTGTTAATGTTGGGATTGAAGATCTACGACCCGTGATGATTGATATCCTAGAATCCCGTAATCTGGAGATTACCTATCAAACCCCAAGCTCCATTATTGCACGGGAAGCTTTAGGGAAAGTCACTGTGCAGGAGTTGGTGATTGTGGAGGTGGTGTTTGATACCGCCACATCCACAGTCAATGAAACGAAAATGACGGTTTATGTTAAAAATGAAGCCTTAGCGTTACAAAGTGTCAATCATTGTCGAGAAATCTTTGAACAAATTAGCCAATTAATTATTGATAACCGTCAATGGGTTCTCTTAGAAAGTATTGCTTTATAATCAAAAGAGACGCGCTTTTGCACGTCTCTCAATCTTACTGAACTTTGAGCAAATATTTTCCTTTCCCTTTACTATCATAAGCGTTAACAATTACCCGGTAAGTTCCTGTTTTTGGTAACGTCATTGTAATTTGAGAATTGGAATTATTTTGATCAATATCATCATGTTCTTGTAATAATTCATTATCGGGAGTAAACACCGCCAGATAAGTATCAAATTCAGAACTTTCTAAGGAAATAGTAACTTGTTGACCTTGTTCCCCATTAAAGGTGTATTCATCATACAAACTTTGATCCGACGATAAAATTTTATCTCCTGTTTCCAGTACCCCCGCTTCATTTAATAACATTGAACTCGGTTCTGGAGTTTTTGTCTCCGTTGAAGGTTCAGGGGTTGGGGGTAAGGTTTCCGGGGAGGGGGTTTCTTCAACCTGTGGTATGGGACTCGGCGACAGTTCAGGAGAAGGTGTTGCTTGAACCATCAATTTTTCGAGATTCAACACATCAAAATTAGAACCTTTAGGAACCGCCAATAAAGGTATTTGTGTCAACACCAATATCCCCATTGTTGTTGTCCAGAGTAACAGTTTTTGCATAAATAACCTCATCGATATTTCCGGCTTAATCTGCTGTTATTTCCCGGTTAACGAACCGTTAATAAATATTGACCTCGACCTGTTTGATCATAAGCATTGACAACCACGCGATAGCGACCCGTTGCAGGTAACGTCACCCGAATAGCTGCGTTTTTATCTGACCGACTGGCATCATCATTTTCAGCAATTAATTCTCCCTTGGGGTCAAATAAAGCTAAATAAGGATCAAAATCTCGACTTTCTAAACGAATCCAAACCGACTGACCTTGCTGTCCCTCAAAGGTGTACTCATCATATAAACTGCCATCGGATTCTAAAACAGAATCTTTATTTTCTAAGACTCCTTCCTGATTTAAAATCAAGCCTTTTGTGGGGTCATTAGGAGAGATATCTGTTGCTTTTAACCGCAAGCGATAAGAACCAGATTCTCCCGCTTCATAAGAATTAACTAATAAGATATAAGTTCCATCCGTCGGTAAAACAATACTAATTTTAGCATTTTTTTCCCCCCCACTATCATCATCTTGAGCTAATTCGCTGCCATCTTCTGTTAACAAAATTAAATAAGAATCAACTTCTTTACTATTCATTTCAATAGTGACTTGTTGACCCGCTTTTCCGGTAAAGGCATAAACATGATAAAAGCTATTATCAACAGGTAAAACTTTATCTCCTTGTTTTAAAATATCCGTTACTTCCGGGCCGTTTAATTCGATTTTTTTGGCATTCTCTGTTTCAAAAGCGGGAGTTTCTGGCGGTGGAGTGCGGGGTGCGCGTCCATCTCGAACCGCTTGCAAAAACGGCGGGACTTTATCAACAGAAATCGCAAAACCAATACCAATATTACCGCCCCCCTGACCCCGTGTAAAAATGGCTGTATTGACTCCAATTAATTCTCCCGCACTATTCAGTAAGGGGCCACCGGAATTACCAGGGTTAATGGCGGCATCGGTTTGAATTAAATTGCGGTCTTTATCGAGGCGGCTCACAATTCCCACCGTTAAAGTATTTTGAAATTGACCAAAAGGGTTACCAATGGCAAAGGCCCGTTGACCGACTTTGACTGAATTAGGACTCGCAATGGGAATGGTGGGTAAGTTACGACCATTGCGAATTTTCAGTACCGCTAAATCAAGTCCATCTTCCCCAAAAGCCATGACATCCGCTTCTAATTTGCGACCATCAGCTAAGGTAACGGTGACAGTGCCACCATCAGAAACAACATGGGCATTAGTTAAAACTAAACCATCGGAACTAATAATAGTTCCACTGCCATTGGTTTTTTCTGTATCAATAGAAACCACCGCCGGACTAGCCTTTTCATAGACTCGAATATTGGTTTCTTCCTCTGTAGCATCTTGAGCGAGAATCAAGGCAGAATTTTGATTCTGATTTGGGATTAAATCACTCAAGGATTCAGGTAAAATTGAACTAGTTTGAGAAGGACTAGCATTGGCAACCCAGACAGGGATAAAGGTTCCAACCGCGAATAGTCCAAAGGTTGCAAATTGCAGAAATCGGGAATTCATAGGTTTTGACTCACTGGCTATTCCACCTAAGTTTACTCGGTAGATAGATTCTTTGACTTTCTAAAGAATAGGGAAATGTCTACCGCTTTAAATTGAGACTTTATAGTTAACGACACCCCAAGACAACTTGAGTTAAGTGATTCTTGTGCTCACACCTGAGATGATTTTAACCAAATCCGAGCAGGAATTCCCATCTGTGATCTACACTCGGCTAAGACCTAAATTGAGTTTTCCCCTTGAGGTTGTAATGGAGAATAGGTTATTAAAGATTTAAACGCTCAATTTCCTGTTCAAAGATTTCTTTAAAAATTTTAGCTGCTTCGGGTTGAATAATTTGGGAAAGTCGTTGCATTGACTCTACAATTAATTGAGGCATCACACTAATGGTTTTTTTACCCGTCGGGGTTTTATAGAAATCAATCATCGCTTGCAAATCGGCTTCGCTAAAATATTTATCATATAAAGGATAATAAACCTTTTCCATAATTTGATTAAAATCTATTTTTTCCATTAATCGTTGATTGAATTGAGTGACAATCCGATTCATATCTTGATTAAATTTATCAATTATTTCTTGTTTCTTTTCCTCGGAAATGCCGGATGATTCAGGAACAATCGATTGTAAAATTCCATTGAACTCTTGCTGCATTTGTACTGTTGTAATTTGACTGACATTGCGAAACATTTGTTCGCCACCTGTCAGATCAATTAATTCCTTAATGAGTTCACGTTTTTGTTGAGAAACGGGTTGTTGAGATAATTCTAAAATAGGTTCACTTAAGGATTCTGCTTTCACAGGTACAGGAACAGCGAACCCTAAAGCTAAAACGGTTCCCCATAATAAAATTTGTTTCCAAAACATACTCAACCTCCTGATATTTAAAGTTTGATGGCTGAAACAGCGATCGCCTGTTTAATGTTGATTTCTCAATTTTAGCAAACTGAATGCTTCTATTGCTGAAATGTTCAAAGTTCTTAAATTTGATCGATGGATGAGTATTGTTTTTACCCATCAAAATCCTGCCTTTTGGGATGCTATTGTTAAATCAGCCCAAGATTAAGGCAAGGAATATAAGCTACCTTTGATCAAATTATCTTTAATGTCATGCCTAATTTAATCAATGGCAGAACTGCAGCCCATCAAACTATTTTAAATGTTTTACAAAAAATAGCATTTTCTCCTGATGGGAAACACTGGAAAATCCAGTATTCAAAATCTTGAAGTTTAAAAAAATTTGATTTTTTTAAATTATTGCCAAAGAGTTCTGATCTTTTATACAATCAAACTAGATTAACCCACATCAAATCGGAGACCAAACAAATGCAGGTTTTATTGGTAGAAGATGAACCGGGAATTGCACAGTTTATCAGTCAAGGGTTACGGGAAGCTGGATATGGAGTAGATGTAGCTCCCGATGGTAAGCAAGGCTGGGATTACGCTTCAACAGTTGAGTATGATTTAATGATTTTAGATCTATTACTCCCTGGGATGGATGGGTTTCAACTTTTAGGAAAAATTCGCAATCATAAAATTATGACTCCAGTGTTACTCTTAACCGCACGAGATCACGTTGAAGATCGAGTTCAAGGCTTAGATCGAGGTGCAGATGATTATTTAGTAAAACCCTTCGCTTTCTCTGAACTTTTAGCTCGTTTAAGAGCATTACAACGCCGCCCTCCCTTACAATTAGATACTGTTTTGCAAGTCGCTGATTTAACGATGGATACCGTTAAAAGGGAAGTCCGACGAGGAAGTAAATTAATCGAATTAAGTCCTTTAGAATTTAAACTTTTAGAATATTTAATGCGTCATCGAGAACAAGTTTTAAGTCGGACGCAAATTTTGCAGCACGTTTGGGATTTAGATTTTTACAGCGATTCTAATATTGTCGATGTGTATGTGGGGTATGTGCGACGTAAAATTGATCGAGGATTTGAACAACAACTTTTACAAACAGTACGGGGGGTTGGATATTGTTTAAAAGTAGGGGAAACAAATGATTAAATCATTACATTTTGGAAAACGTACTATTCGGATACAACTAACAGCTTGGTATATTTTACTATTAGCCATCACCTTAATTCTTTTTAGCAGTTACCTTTATGTTGTTTTAGAACATAGTTTGTTAAGACAACTCAACACCACCTTACAGGTGACAGCCACACAAACCTTAACCAATTTAATCAATAAAGATGGTCATCCGGCTTTTCATACAACACCAGAATCTCAAGAGATGACCGAACAATTTTTACAAGCTGGAATTGCGGTGAGATTGATTGATCAAAAAGGTCATATTTGGGATGGTTTTGGTAGCTATTCAGCAATTCCTATCTTAATTCCTAATAAAAATGGATATTTAGATTTAAGCTTTCAGAATAAGAACTGGCGAGTTTATAGCCAAAAGATTCCAACTTCTGAAGGGTATACAGGATGGTTACAAGTAGCAGAATCATTAGAACCCGTTTATGAAGCCTCTAAACATCTGTTTAATTTAATGGTCTTAGGATTTCCATTAATTTTATTAACGGCTGGATTAGGAGGATGGTTTTTAGCCAATCGTGCCTTAAATCCCATTAATGAAATTATTAGTAAAACCCAAGCTATTAGTGCCAATAATTTCACCCAACGAATTAATTATAATGGCCCTCCTGATGAAGTCGGACGGTTAGCTAAAACCATTGATCAAATGCTTGATCGCTTGCAATTTGCCTTTGAGCATGAACGCCGATTTACCGCCGATGCTGCTCATGAATTACGCACTCCTCTAACCGTGATTAAAGGCAGAATTGGTGTCACCCTAAGCCGACTTCGGAGTCCTAAAGAGTATGAAAATACTTTACAAGATTTAGAACGAGAAGCAGATCGTCTGATTCGATTAACCAATGGGTTACTATTTTTAGCACGCTTAGAGTTACGACCGATTCATTCTTCGTTTTTACAACCTGTAGATTTAACCAATTTATTAGGAGCTTTAATCGAGCAAATGCAACCTTTAGCCGCCTCTAAAAATATAGATTTAACTGAAAAAATAGCAGAGGATTTATGGGTGATTGGAAATCCTGATTATCTGACAAATTTGTTTTTAAACTTATTAGATAATGCCCTAAAATATACCCCCGAAGGAGGTCAAGTATTCTTAGAAGCTCAAAAAAAGCATCAACAAATTAAAATCACCGTAAAAGATACAGGTTTAGGAATTGAAGCTAAACATTTACCTTATTTATTTGACCGTTTTTATCGCGTTGAAGAAGCTAGATCTCGTCAGACTGGAGGGGCAGGTTTAGGATTAGCGATCGCCCAAGAAATTTCTCGCTTACATGGTGGAACATTAACCGTTAATAGCAAAATTAATCAAGGAACAAAATTTAGTTTATTTTTACCGATTCATTCTTAAGAAGACCGAAACCGAAGAGCTAACAGTAAAAGGTTGCTGCATCTATCACTACTCTATATTTTAGTGTTGAATAACAACTTAAGAAGATTCTTAGAGTTTTCTCACCGTTCTCTTAGTATATTTTCCTTAAGCTTGATTAAGATTTTTTGCATCACCTACACCCAAACCCTAATTTATGGATGGAAGCTTAATTTTATTTAATATCCTCAACCCTCCAGTCTTGTTTTTCTTTTTGGGGATGTTAGCTGTTTTCTGCAAATCGGATTTAGAAATTCCTCAACCCTTGCCAAAACTTTTCTCCTTGTATTTGTTATTGGCAATTGGATTTAAAGGGGGTTACGAGTTAGCAGAAAGTGGGATTAATACCCAAATTGCCTTGACACTCATTGCTGCAATTGTCATGGCACTTGTAGTGCCTTTCTATAGCTTTTTTATTTTACGCCTAAAACTCGATGCTTATAATGCAGCCGCCATTGCAGCCACCTATGGTTCCATTAGTGCTGTCACCTTTATTACCGCTAGTTCGTTCTTAGAAAAACTGCATATTGAATATGGCGGACACATGGTGGCAGCACTCGCTTTAATGGAATCTCCAGCCATTATTATTGGGATTGTGTTGGTACGGGTTTTTGCTCCCTCAAAAAACGGTGAAAGTGAACCTTTTTCTTGGGGAAAAGTTCTCCATGAATCCTTTTTAAATGGTTCTGTCTTTCTATTAGTTGGCAGTGTCATTGTGGGACTTTTAACCGGAGAAAAAGGCTGGGAAAAATTACAACCATTTACTCAAGGAATTTTTTATGGTGTGTTAACCTTTTTCCTATTAGATATGGGATTAGTAGCAGCCAAACGAATTCGAGAACTCAAGAAAACCGGATCATTTTTGATTGGTTTTTCCGTCTGTATTCCCGTTGCCAATGCAATTTTAGGCATTATTATTGGCAAACTCTTAGGTTTTGGCGAAGGTAATACATTACTCTTTGCTGTTCTGTCTGCCAGTGCTTCTTATATTGCAGTTCCAGCAGCCATGCGAATGACCGTTCCTGAAGCGAATCCTAGCATTTACGTTTCCATGGCACTTGCTCTTACCTTTCCCTTCAATATTATTGTGGGAATTCCTTTGTATTTAGAAATTATCAAACACATGGGAGTTTAGAGAATGCAAGCGGTTAAAAAAGTAGAAATCATCATTACTACATTAGAAATCAATGAGGTTTTGGAACGATTAGACGAAGCAAAAGTAACCGGATATACTGTGATTAAAAACACCTCTGGAAAAGGCGATCGTGGCTTGTCTAATGATGATTTAGGATCAGTGTTCAGTAACAGTTATATTATGACAGTTTGTACGAACGAAAAACAACTCGAACAAATTGTTTCCAGTATCACTCCTCTCCTGAAACGAGTGGGAGGCGTGTGTTTAATTAACGATGCCACTTGGATTCATCACTAGAATTTTTAATTTCGTATGCAGGATATCAAAAAAGTTGAAATTATCATTGATACCTTTCATATTCAGGATGCACTGAATATTTTAGAGCAGGTAAAAGTTTCTGGCTATACCGTGATTCAAAACACCTCTGGAAAAGGCGATAGAGGTTTTTCCTGTTCCGATTTAGACTGCGATTTCACCAGCAGCTATATCATGACCGTGTGCACCAATGAAAAACAACTCAATACCCTAATTGAGTTAATTAAACCTTTACTGCAAAAAGTAGGAGGGGTTTGTTTGCTCACCGATGCAAAGTGGGTGATTCATTGACCTATTTTTAAAACCTCAAATCAAGTTATCAGTTATTTAATTATCAGAGGATTAATGTATGCCAATCAAACGTATTATTAACGGTCTGAATAATTTTCAAGAAAATTATTTCAAGACACATCAAGACTTATTTGAACGGCTATCTCAAGGTCAAACTCCTGAGATTTTATTTATCACTTGTTCTGACTCTCGAATTGATCCCAACCTACTGACTCAAACTGAACCCGGAGAACTTTTTATTATTCGTAATTTAGGGAATATTATTCCCCCTCACGGAACATTAAATAGTAGTGAAGGTGCAGGAATTGAGTATGCAGTTCAAGCCTTGAATATTAAGGAAGTTATTGTTTGTGGACATTCTCACTGCGGGAGTATGAAAGGATTACTTCAACTCCAAAGTTTATCAGATGAAATGCCGTTAGTCTATGATTGGTTGAAACATCATGGAGAATCCACAAGACGTTTAGTTCGAGAAAATTATCATGACTATTCTGAGGAAGAGTTGTTAAATATTGCCATCCAAAATAATGTTTTAACACAGATTGAAAACCTAGAAACCTATCCGGTCATTCGCTCTCGATTACACGCGGGAAAACTCCGCCTTCATGCTTGGGTTTATGAAATTGAAACTGGAAAAATCTTAGCTTATGATGTCAATCAAAACCAGTTTGTCCTCCTTCGTCAAGAACCCTTTCCTGTTCCTGATCCTTTAGCGATGATGCACCCCGGTTAAACAGTTGAAATTAATCTTAGGTTATTCTAGGATTAAGATCATACTACCCAGACTAGGAAAAGAATCTTTCCTAACTGGTTAGGGGTAATTTTCTGAAACAATTCATTGAATGTAGAGGTGTGGATTTTCACCGTTCTAAAAATCAGTGAATTGCTAATGTTTATGTCCCGTTTTCAATAACAAAATCAAAATGAGTAATTCTATTGTCAAATTCCAGAAAGGGAGTTTAGGTGCTCGATTTTTAAATGTGTTGAAATCTAGTAACCAATGGCTTCATAAAACCCCAGAACGAGCCTTAGAACAAGCTTATAAAGCAGCTTTAGCCATCAAAACCATCGAGGATCAGCATTTTGGCGGTCAAAAAGTTTCAGAAGATGCACCTCAATATACAGCCAGCGTCTTAGAATGTTTTATTAAGGATGTTGAAAAGCATTTAAACACAATTAAATTTAAACTTAACGAATTTAAACTTACTCGTAATTTAGATCATTCGGGAGATATAGAATTTATTGAAAAACTAAAATTTATCGATGAGATAGTTGATAAATATCAGTCTCATTCTGTTTCCCCAGATCAATCCTTATCCTCTAATACATATCAGTTTGAATCTGTGAAAAGATCTAATAACGGTAAACCCACTAACCCATCAGGTTTATCCCCTCTTGACTTTGTGGAAGTTGAAGCTTCAGGAGAAGTGTTGAACGGTAAAAAAAGTGGTGCTTTACCCCGTTCGATTGGACGCACATTTAAGAAAATTCAAACGGAATTAGATGATAGCTCCGAAGAACGGCTCATGAATAGCTATCGAGCTTCACGGAAAAAAACAAAATCGGCTGTTAACTTTGTATTGATGCTTGTTTTAATTCCGCTTTTATCACAACAATTATCTAAAAACTTTATCTTTTTTCCCCTAGTAGAACATTATCGACAAACCCATGAAGTTCCATTATTTCTTAACCCAGAAATGAAAGAAGAAGCACTTCATGAGTTAAAATCCTATGAAGAAGAACTGCAATTAACCAGTTTACTCTACAAAACTCCAACCATTGAACGGGAAGAAATCGAAAAAAAAATGGAGGAGAAAGCTGAAGAGATTTATCAACAATTTAACCATAAAAGTAGTGAAGCCATTAGTAATCTTTTTGCTGATTTTGTCGGATTAGTTGCCTTTGCTTTGGTGATTATTCTCAATCCTCAAGGGTTGACAGCATTAAAATCATTACTCAATACGGTCATGTATGACTTGAGTGATAGTGCTAAAGCATTTATTATTATTTTAATCACCGATATCTTTGTCGGGTTTCACTCTCCCCATGGCTGGGAAGTTCTATTAGAAGGGTTGTCTAGCCACTTGGGAATTGCCGCAAATCGTAGCTTTATCTTTTTGTTTATCGCTACTTTCCCCGTGATTTTAGATACGATCATGAAATATTGGATCTTCCGTTACCTGAGTCGAATTTCACCTTCTGCGGTTGCAACATTAAGAAATATGAACGAGTAAATCAAACTGTATTGTCTGTTGATGGTCAAGAGTTGATTTTTCACAATCATGGAAAACAACGCTTCCTTTGCTCGTCTTCTGAAACTGTCACAGAATTTAAAGGAATATTGGGACAATTTTGTTTAAAATGGATTCGTCATTAACTAAGTTAACGACTTGTTAGCTGAAAAGGATAATCCATTAACTCATGAAAATTTCTTGGATTCAACCGAAATGGTTGAGAAAAAATCGGATTTTACTTAGTTTTTTGATCAGCTTACTCTGTGTCATTGTTGTGTTTAATTCTCCGGCTATTGCCAGGACTTCTACAACAACCAGTTTCAGAATTCCCATTTTTGGATTACACGATATTATTGATGAAGCGAATATTCAGCAAAGCCCCAAAAACAGGTTACAATTTGACAATGATTATTTCAAACAAGATTTATATACATTCCTCAACTATTTAGCTAAAAATAATTATTGGTTCCTAACCAGCCAAGATTTATTCACCTATTTTATCCAAAAATCTCAACCGATGCCTCAAGAACGGATAGGACAGAAACCTGTCATGATCACCTTTGATGATGGTTATGAAGGAGTTCATCAAAGCGTTTTACCGATTTTAAAGGATTTAGAAAAGAACTATCAAACCAAAGTTAAAATTGTTTGGTTTGTCAATCCGGGGTTAATGGGAGTTAAATTAAAAGATTTTTTACCCCATGTCAGTTGTGAAGAATTACGGGATGGTTATAAACGAGGTTATTATGATATTCAATCCCATGGTCAAACTCATAAAAAATTAACCTTAGTTAAAGATAAAGATTTAAAATTTGAACTCGAACAAGCCAAACTTGAACTCAGAACCTGTACTCAAGATTTAGATAAAAATAAATGGGTTGCGGCTCATATTGCCTATCCCTTTGGAAGCATTAACCGCAGAGTTGAAAAATCCTTACCTCGCTATTATTTAACTGGCTATGTTTATGATGGCAATATTCTCCGGGTTAATCGCTATACTAATCAATATCGTTTATCTCGAATTGCCGTTAATCGTTATACTTCCCCTCGACGTTTGATTAGAATTGCACAAAGAGCAACAACGTTGAGAAAGTTATAGTGCTATTTGAACAAGGAACAGGGAAATCCTAGGGGCACTCGCCCTGACACGGGGATGTGTCTTGACGGCTTGTGTCAGTTCTTAAAGCGTATAACCCTCGAAGAGATTGGAGCAGCAGATTGACCCTCAACGCCGTTTAACCGTTATCAGCCAGACGACAAGGCTTCCTCAACCCTAAAACCGACTTTAACCGCAGTGATATCCTAGAATTCAATTCACTGAAAATTAAACTGTCACAGGATACAGAATAAATAGTCGGTTAATTGGGGATAATAGAAAATATAGAGAAACCTTCAATTCTAAAATTGAGAAGCAGGAAATGGGGGAAAGAAATTGATCCATCCCAATCTAGGATCAAGATCCTGCTTACCTATGACCCTCTTGAAGATTGAAATACTCCTATCCTTTATTTTTGCCCTCGGATGATGCAATTAATCACTAACTTAGAATCAATTAGGACGTGAATATGATGTTGACCTATCCTAGAAAACAATACCGTTGGCTCATCGCATTACCATTACTCACTGTCATGAATGCGAGTCCAAGTTTTGCTTATCCTGAAAGTACAACACTTTCCCATCAGAGCAGCGAACCTTCGACCTTTGAATCCAGACCACCTGATCACTCGAAATTGGACTCCCTGTTGAGTGGGCCGCAAGTGAGCAGACGAATTTCTGAATGCTACGATAATGGGTTATGTTAGACGTTATCGCAGGCATCAAAAAACAGGTTATCCGTCTGCGTGAAATGGGTGGATTAGTCCTAGACCCTGGATGCACCTGCTGTCCATCGATATCCTGTATCCTATTCAACTTCCTGTGCTGAAATTTATCCGTAATTTCTCGGATTAATACACCGTATTGTCACAGTGTGCCTGATTTTTTAGTCAAAATTTCTATTGATGATTTCAATTATTTTTAATGATTTAAACTCAATCGGGTGGTATTCCCAGAGCAAAAATACAATCTTTCTGAACCGTTTTAAGGGGCTGTTATCAATTTTCATTCAAGAACCCCTTTTTAGATCAACGATTTGATCATTGTCCTCGAAGGAGATTTTTAACAATGGCACTTTATCCCGCCAATGATACGATCAGCCATAATCATCAGCAACTTCATACCCTAGCCAGATCGTTGGTAAAAATGCAAGGGAGTTTTTCATTGTTGCTGGTGCGCTGTAATTATGAAAGTTTACGGGAAAAAATAGTTGCCCAACTTCAACAGGAATGTTCTATTCCCATTAGTGAATTTCACCTTTCTCCTAACAGTCAAACTTTATATGGTTCGATTAAAGCCGAATTAGAATTAAATGAGCCTTCAGCATTAATGGTGTATGGATTAGAATCTGTTGTTGCGATTGATTTAGTTTTACATTCTGCTAATTTAGGGCGAGAAGCCTTTCGCAATTTCTCCTTTCCTATCGTGCTTTGGATTAATGATAAATTGTGGAAAAAATTAAACCGCAATGCACCGGATTTTACCAGTTGGGCTACAACTTATGAATTCCTGCTGAGTTCCGATGAATTAATTACTTTTTTAGAAGAAAGAGCATCTTTAGTTTTTCAAACCGTTTTACAATTAGGTGCAGAACGATTTTTACCAACTTCTACGATTTTAGGAGTAGAATCAGGGACAGAACTTCAAGCAGCTTATCAAGATTTGAAACAACGAAAAATCACCGTTGATCAAGCTTTGGAAGCTAAATTAAAATGGATTTATGGTCGCTATTTTTATTCTCAAAAACACATTGCTCTCGCCCTCCAACACTATCAACAAGCCTTAAGATTCTGGCAACAATCCCCTCAGAACTCAGAACTCAGAACCCAGGAGTTCATGATTTCTCCATTTCCTGATAGTCCCCCTAATTCCAATAATGCCCAACTCTGGCAAGGATTAATTTGGTTTCATATTGGCTTATGTTGGTGTTATTTAGCAGAAAAACATCGTCACAGAAATGGAAAACGGGAATGGAGACAAGCTAAAGAGGCTTTTCAAAAATGTATTGAACAATTTGAAATCGCTCAACGTCTTGATTTAGTCGCTAAATTTTTAAATAAAATTGGAGAATCGTTAATTTATTTAGAGGAATGGGAAAATCTACGAAACTTGGCTTTAAAAGGTCGAAAATTACACCAAGATTTAGGAGAAAATTACCTGATTCAATTGGCTCAAGATTATGGATTTCTCGCTCTTGTTACTCTTAAAAAAGATAAAGATTGGAACAACGCGATGGAATTGGCGAATGTTGCCTTAGAAATCCTAATTTTAGAGGGTCGGAATAATGCCGATAACCCGTTAATTCCTCCGATGAAAAGCTTTTGTTTATGGTTATTAGCTCAAGCTTTAGACCAAAAGATGTTAAAAGGGGAAGCAATTGAGCAATTAAAAGCTGCCGCTCAAACCATTAAAACTACTCTGATTACTGTCAGTGTAATTCGGTTATATTTGTATATTTTGCAAATGTTAAACTGTCTTTATTTTGAATTAGGAGATTATCAAGAAGCGTTTAAAATTAAAGAAGAATATCGGAATCAATCCAGCGCCTATGGTTATAATGCGTTTGTGGGAGCCGGACGATTACAACCGCGTAAACAAGCGATGACCTCCACTGTCGATCCCAGTCAAATGATTGACGGCTTTACCGATGAGATCACGGCATCAGGACGGGAAGAAGCGATTAACAATTTGTTAAAACGCATGGCAAGTAATTATAATAAATTAACGGTTATTTATGGTCAATCTGGAGTGGGAAAAAGTTCAATTTTAAAAGCCGGATTATTTCCGGCATTGCAACGAAAAATTATTGATGCTAGAATTAGTATTCCGATTCTTATTAAAACCTATAATTGTTTTCTGATTGAGTTAGAACAAAAAATTCTACAAGAAAATTTAAAACCTTCCGCTTCAGGGAATCCTTTAACACTAGATAGTGATTTGAATTTGGAAGAAACACAACCCGACTCTCGTAATGATGCGGAGATTTTAACGCAAGTTATTGAAAAACTTAAAGAAAATGGGAAAAAGAATTTATTAACTGTTTTAATTTTTGATCAATTTGAAGAATTATTTTTTGTTCAATCTTCCCATTATCAACAGCTATTTTTTGATTTTTTAAAAGAAGTTTTAAATTTACCTTTTGTAAAGATTATTATTTCCTTACGAGAAGATTATTTACACTATTTACTAGAAGGAAGCCGTCAAGTTGATTTAGAAGCGATTAATAATGATATTTTAAGTAAAGATATTTTGTTTTATTTGGGAAACTTTAGCAAAACAGAAGCCTATAATGTGATCAAAAGTTTAACTGATCGCGCCCATTTTTATTTAGAAGATGGCTTAATTAAAGCCTTAGTACAAGATTTAGCCGGAGATACCGGAGAAGTCCGTCCGATTGAATTACAAGTTGTGGGAAGTCAACTACAATCTGAAAATATTACGAGTTTAGAAGCGTATCAACAACAAGGGCCGAAACAAAAGTTAGTTGAACGATTTGTAGAAGAAGTCATTCAAGATTGTGGCCCGGAAAATCAAGCCATGGCACGTTTAGTGTTATATGCCTTAACGGATGAAAATGGTACTCGTCCTTTAAAAACACGCACAGAATTAACTGAAGAGTTAAAACAAAAATTCAATCCAGAGCAGGTTTTAAGTCGATTAGATTTAATTCTGTATATTTTAGAAAAATCCGGCTTAATTTATCGAGATATTAGCGGCACAGGAGAATTTTATCAACTGGTGCATGATTATTTAGCTGGATTTATTCGCCAAAAGAATCGCAATGAGCAAGAAGAAGCGATCGTCAAATTGCAACGAGAAAAAGCCAAACTCATTGAGGAAAATCAAATGAGCAAAAAACTTGCAGAAGAACAAGAAAAACGCCACCATGCTGAAGAAAAAAATCGCCAGTTAGAACGATTAATGGCATTGGTTCTGGGAACAGTAGTGATCGGCGTTGCGGGGATGTTTTATAGCAATGCACAAAATGAAGTGAAAGCGCGAATTCAAGCCTTAACCTCCGCTAAAAATGCTTTACTATTAGCGGATCAACAGGATCAATTAGGCGTGTTAAAAACGACAGTCCAAATTGGTCAGAATACCTTAAAAACAAATGCAACCGAAACAACAAAAGCCGAAATTTCTCAAGGGTTAATGCAGATGATTTCGGGAATTCAAGAACAAAATCGTTTAGAAGGGCATCAAGGAACAATTTTAGGCGTGAGTTTTAGTCCCGATGGTCAACGAATTGCCACCGCCAGCAATGATAAAACCCTAAAAATTTGGAGTATTAATGGGAAATTATTAACCACCCCGAATCAATTTCCCCATCAAGCTTCGATTAAAAGCGTTCGTTATAGTCCGAATGGTAAGATTATTGCCACAGGAACAGCTAGTGTTGATAATCCTGATCAAAATCAAGTTTTATTATGGACAGAAACGGGAGAACCCATTCCCCATCGTCCCATGAAACATCAAGCGGTGATTAATAGTATTACTTTTACTCCTGATGGTCAACAATTAGTGACCTCTAGCAATGATAAAACCGTAAAATTATGGAAATTGGATGGAACCTTAATTCAGGAATTTAAAGGACATCAAGATCGAGTTTTTGATGCTGAATTAAGTCCCGATTATCAAAGGATTGTGAGTTGTAGCAAAGATGGAGAAATCAAAATTTGGTCAAAGGATGGAACTTTAATTCGGACTATTAAAGCCCATAATCAACCCGTGTATGATTTAGATTTTAGTCCTGATGGTAAACTAATTGTTTCAGCCAGTGGCGATCGCACCCTAAAACTTTGGAACACAGCAACGGGAGCAGAAATTAAAGTTCCCTTAAAAGGGCATAATGATGATATTTTAAGCGTTAATTTTAGTCCTGATGGTCAATTTTTAATCAGTGGAAGTCGGGATAGAACGGTGAAACTTTGGAACTTAAAGGGAGTTTTACTTAAAACTTTTATTGGTCATCGAGATAGTATTTGGGGTGTAGAATTTAGCCCCGATGGTCAAACTTTAGTATCCGTTAGTGCCGATACCACCGCCCGACTTTGGGATCGCAGTCGAGATCCTTTAAACACAACGTTACAGGGTCATACAGAAAGGGTTTGGGGTTTGAGTTTTAGTCCCGATAGTCAAATTTTAGCCACTGGAAGTGAAGATAAAACCGTAAAATTATGGCGTCATCAGGAATCTTTAGCCTGGGACTACAAACCATTTTTCAGTTTACAACATCCCAGTAAAGTTAACTGGGTTACTTTTAGTCCCAAGGGTCAAGAAATCGCAACCACCAGCGAAGATAAAATCCTACGACTCTGGGGAATCAAGGGTGAATTATTACGATCATTTTCCGGTCATACCGAAGCGATCAAAGCCGTTACTTTTAGTCCCGATGGTCAAATTTTAGCCAGCGCCAGCGAAGATAAAACCGTAAAATTATGGGACAAACAAGGACAATTGATCACCACTTTACCCCATCAAAAAGCCGTTTGGGATGTTCGCTTTAGTCCTGATGGTAAAACTTTAGTCACATCTGCCCATATTTCCGCGAATACCACCCAACCCTTAACCGACGGTGTTACTTTGTGGAAAAAACAAGGAAATCTTTGGAAACCGACCTCAGAATTGCCTTCAGAAAATAGCGTAGCAACCTTAACTTTTTTAGATAATTCTCAACAATTAGCTGTTGCGGGTCATGATCAAGTAACTCTATGGAAATTAAACAATAAAAAACCCGATCCTTCTTGTCCATTACGACATCCAGCCAGGGTACAAAGTTTAAGTTATTATCCCGAAGGCAAACTTTTAGCAACAGCTAGTGATGATAAAAAAGTTAGACTTTGGAAGATTGATGACCATCTTTGGCAGTTATCCAGTTGTGAAAAAATTCAGCCTTTAATTGTTTTAGAACAGGATGATTTTGTTAATAGTATTCGTTTTAGTTCGGGGAATAACACAATTCTTGCGATCGCTAAGGATAATGGAACGATTATTCTCTGGAGTTTAGCTAATTTAGACTTAGATCACCAGATGCAACAAAGTTGTCGGTGGCTTTACAATTATTTGACCACAAACCCCACACAATTGCAGGAACAAAACCGCAATTTATGTAACTACCCTAGTTAATTAGATTTCTTCATTAAAAGGTAACACCGGATCTCGGCACAGGGATAATACTTCTAGCTGTTTCATGTCAGTTGTCAATTATTACAACTATAGCGTTGTAACTATTACTTATTCCATTCTAGGGAAAGACAGTGTATGATTTTGGCAAACCTTATTATCCTTAATTCTAATATTCGATGGTGACAGAAAAAGCCGAACAAATCCTCAATGGTGCAATGCCAGAGTTTTTGAAACATGGCTATGCTTGTACCAGTATGGACAAGGTAGCGAAGTCGGCGGGTGTGTCTAAACAAACCCTCTATAGCCATTTTTCTGATAAAGCTGGACTATTTACAGCCTTAGTTGAACGCATCGCTACCGAAAAATTTAATCTTGTTTGGTCGCAACCTTTACAAGGTGAACCTGAACAAGTTTTGCAGGATTTAGCTAAACGTCTTGTTAAAGAAAATATCACGGATCATGAATATTTATGTTTTGTGCGTTTAATTGTTGCTGAATCTGGAAAACGCCCGGATTTAGCTCAATTATTTTTAAAGAAACTGTCTCAACCTGCGGTGATTATTCTGACTCAATATCTTCAGGAGCACCCCGAATTGAATATTATGGATTGTGAAGCGACTGCCCGTATTTTTGTGGGTTCATTAATCCATTTTATGATGGTTCAAGAAGTCCTCTCTGGCAAAGAAATCATGCCGATTGAAGAAGATCGCATCATTAATAATTTAATTCGTTTGATTATTAATCAAAAATAATACAAGTTAGGATTATAGGAGACAGTAGGGGGCAACTCCATGAATACCGAGCAATCGGGGCTAGACAGGACAATCCCACGCGGTTCACCCGTGGGAGTGTCAACCTAAAACCTAAAATCAGTCATCCCTTTAACGCCCAGGAAGTGTCAAAATAGAAAAATATTGAGAAGTGTTAAGAAGGTTGTTAAACCGTTAACAGCCAACCGTCAACACTTCGACGCGCTCAGTGCAAAGCCGTTAACCGTCAACACCCTAAATTATGATTCCTGCGGTTCTGATCCAAAATCTACAAAAATCCTATGGCTCTGTCCAAGCGGTTAAAGATGTCTCCCTTGAGGTTCAACCGGGAGAAATCTTTGGTTTACTTGGCCCCAATGGCGCCGGAAAAACCACAACCCTGCGAGCGTTGTGTACCTTAATTACCCCTGATGCTGGACGTTTAGAAGTGTCTGGTATCTCTGTGGTTGACCAACCCAGATTAGCTCGTCAACGGTTAGGGTATGTCGCTCAGGAAGTGGCTCTTGATAAGGTCTTAACCGGACGTGAGTTATTACAATTACAGGCGGCTCTCTATCATATTCCTCGTGTTAAAATTGCAGAGCGAATTCAAGAAGTGACCCATTTATTAGGATTACAAGATTGGCTTGATCTAAAAACGGGAACTTATTCCGGGGGAATTCGTAAACGCTTAGATTTAGCATCAGGATTACTTCATCAACCGGATTTATTAGTATTAGATGAACCTACCGTTGGCTTAGATATTGAAAGCCGGGTGGCGGTGTGGGATTTCTTGCGTCAATTACGGGAAAATGGCACAACGGTTTTAATCACCAGTCATTATTTAGAAGAGGTGGATGCTTTAGCTGACCGTGTGGCAATTATTGATCAAGGAATTGTGATTGCAACGGGTACACCTTCACAGTTAAAAGACAAAGTGGGAGGCGATCGCATTACCCTGAGAATTCGAGAATTTTCCCCTGTTGAAGAAGCCGAAAAAGCCAAAGCATTATTACAACCTTTACCTTTTGTTCAAGAAATTATTATTAATAATGCTCAAGGCAATTCTTTAAATTTAGTGGTTCAACCTCAAAGTGATGCTTTATTTACGATTCAACAAGCGTTAAAAGATGCAGGTTTACCTACTTTTGGCATTGCCCAATCTCGACCGAGTTTAGATGATGTTTATTTAGCCGCAACGGGTCGAACCTTATTAGATGCTGAAATTGACGCCGCCAGCCATCGAGATTTAAAAGCTGAGAAAAAGAAAAGTATGCGTTAAGGACAAGTTCTCAGAAATTTTTGTAAAATCTAAATACCTGGATTCACGCTCACTGATTTGGAAACCGTCAATCATTATGAGTAGTTCAACTTCATCTGTTAAATTATCAACAGCCGCTCAAACAACCGAGCAAAAACTTAATTTATTTGGAGAATTCACCCAGGAAACCCTGGCTTTAACTCGTCGGTTGTTTATTCAACTTCAACGTCGTCCTTCCACGTTAATCGCCGGAATTATTCAACCCTTAATGTGGTTAATTTTATTTGGAGCATTATTTCAAAATGCCCCAAAAGGGTTATTTGGAGAAACATTAAATTATGCTCAATTTTTAGGGGCAGGAGTCATCGTTTTTACCGCCTTTGCAGGAGCTTTAAATGTTAGAGAAAGAAAATCAGTAGATACCTTTTCAGGTCAGAAAGTCAAAACGTTTCTATGGCTTTACAGTTTTACAGCAGGTATGATTTAATCAAGTAATGTACTTGAAAATTGA
>NZ_JBJUDF010000176.1:0-14684 GCF_046067725.1 Planktothrix sp. | reverse complement strand
CCTTCATCGGCGTATTTTCTTAATGTATTGGGATGCAGACCCAGAAATTCGACCGCTTTTCTGAGTGGTATGTATGCCATGTTTCAAACTATAGCATACGTTAGTGTCTGTTAACAAAACTTACACTGTTGAATAACCTCCTATCCGTATCAAAATTATCGGATTGAAAAACACCTATTCATTGCGCAGGGTTTGCAGAACTTCTCGGCTATGGGTTTCCGGTTTAACTTTACGATAAATCGTTTGAATGCGACCCTCACCATCAATCACAAAGGTATGCCACTTTTCCGCCATCGTCAACCAATAGAGCAAAGGGTAACTGATATTTATTAACAAATTTGCGATGGGATACTGGGTTATCCGTACTAATCCCTAAAACAATAATATTATTTTGTTGGTACTCTCCGTACTCTCCGTAAATATCCCGAAATCCACAAGCTTCCTTTCTACATCCGGGGGTATTATCACGGGGATAAAAATATAAAACCACTCGTTTTCCGCGAAAATCACTTAAACGCACGAGATTTCCTTCCGCATCCGGTAAGATCAACTCCGGTGCTAAATCACCTGGGTTAAGGGTTATGTCCATTCTTAAAAACAATTCAACAGAAGGCTTACTGCGATTTGATCCAATTGTAACAATGGGCAAGGAGAGACTCGAACTCTCATGACCGAAGCCGCCGCATTTTGAGTGCGGTGCGTCTACCAATTTCGCCACTCGCCCTTGGGAGTAACTTTATTATTATATACCATAAAGTTTTGTTTTAGCAAGCTTTGATAATTAGGACTACTCGACCAGCGATCAATTTCTCTGGCCCGCAGTACCGGAAGGGGATGGGTTAATTGGGCGGTTTGAGTTTGTTTGAGCAATTCTCCCAATTCCGTACTACTAATTTGATCATACGTCCGGGCTTGGGCAACAAAGGCATCTAAATTCAAATGGGGAGCTAAACTCGGAGAACCGCCCGACAGTTTCATTAACACCGACATCACCACCCTGGGTTCTTGAATGGCTAATAATGCTGCGCGATCGCAAGAAAACTCAGCACATCGTACCCATTCCATTAACTGCGTCTGTAACCCCTGAGTCAAAATCTTGCCCCAAGGAGATAACAAATTAGCAGCTAAGACCACTAAATTAGCTAAGGTTAAATACACCCCATGTTCACATTTTAAATGTCCTAACTCATGGGCAATTACCGCTTGAATTTCTTCCGGGGTTAATAATTCGATTAAGGACGTATGCACCACAATAAACGCTTGTTTACCCCGCATCGCAAAAGTATAAGCATTGGGAACCGGATGTTGGCGAATATAAAGTTGAGGTGGTTCTAAATCTAAGGTTTGGCAAGCATCCAACAATAATTGATGAAGATGAGGTAATTGTTGGTCACTGACTAAAATACTCGATGCAATATTTTCTAAATAAAAAAACTGCTCTCCCACACCGCCCAAAACTTGCCGAACCAATAAATCTAAACCGGGCAATTGTTTGAGGGAATTAGTGGCTTGTAAATCCAAAGGATGACGAAAATGATCGGCTCGAAGTCCAATTAATGGGATCGTTGAAAGTGCCATAGCAGCAAAAATAGTGAAGTCAAACTATAACAAATTCTAACCTCTAACCCTTGAAAATTGGGCGAGTTGTGAGTTGCAACCAAAAATCAAACGCACCCTAAGACAACTCACAACAAACACTCCAGTTTTGGGGATAAGCCGATCTCCGCCGAGAGCGCAGTGGCTTATTGCTGATCCGTTAATCCCTGATCAATACGCTGGAGTTTGGCGCCCAATTGCTGAAGTTTCGCTTCCAATTGTTCATAACCCCGATCCAGATGTTTTAATCCCTGAATGGTGGTTTCTCCTTCTGCGGCTAGTCCAGCGAGGACTAAAGCCGCAGAAGCCCGTAAGTCCGTTGCGGTCACTGGAGCACCAGAAAGGAAAGGAACCCCTCGAACTAAAGCCGTAGTTCCTTTTACCCGAATATCTGCACCCATGCGGCTGAGTTCAGGAACATGACCAAACCGATTTTCAAATACCGTTTCACTGATCAAGCTATTACCTTCACACAGCGTTAACAACGCCATCAAGGGGGCTTGCATATCCGTAGGGAAACCCGGATAGGGTAGGGTTTCAATGTCCGTTGCCTTTAACTGCTCCGCCCGGAGAAGGCGTAAATGGTTTTGTCCTTCCATCTCAATTTTGACCCCAATGGCCTTAAGTTTTGCCAATACAGGAGTCAAGTGTTCAGGAATAATGGGAGATAAGCTAATTTCAGAGTGGGTAATGGCCCCAGCTATTAAAAAAGTTCCGGCTTCTATTCGATCAGGAATAATCGAATAATCCGCCGAATGCAGACTGGGAACGCCAGAAATCACAATAGTTTTGGTTCCAGCCCCTTGAATTTTAGCTCCCATCGCACAGCACAAGTTAGCTAAATCAATGACTTCTGGTTCTTGGGCTGCATTTTCTAGGATGGTTTCTCCCTCAGCGAGAGTCGCCGCCATCATTAAGGTTTCCGTTGCTCCTACACTGGGATAATCCAGATAGATGCGAGCGCCTTTGAGTCGAGGGTTGACTCCAGGGACATGAGCATGAACAATACCGTGATCGATATGAACTTCTGCTCCTAATGCTTGCAGTCCCCGAACGTGCAGATCCACAGGTCTAGCACCAATGGCACAACCTCCGGGTAAGGGGACTCTAGCTACCCCTAAACGAGCGAGTATTGGCCCAATGGCAAAGAAACTAGCCCGCAGTTGACTCACCAGTTCATAGGGAGCTTGTGATTCGGACAATTGACCGGATTGAATCTCGATCATGTCACCTTGTCGCTCGATTTTGACGCCAAGCGCGGTGAGAATTTCGCTCATGCGGTTGACATCAACTAAAGAGGGAACGTTACGCAGCCGACAATCTTCGGAACAGAGTAACGCACCTGCCATTAAAACTAAAGCGGAATTTTTAGCACCGCTAATTGAGACATGACCCTGGAGGGGTTGACGTCCCCAAATTTTTAGGATGGATGGGTTGGCGTTGGACGCAGGAGCAAGATTTGTTGAGCGAATAGCGAGTGTAATGGGTCTATCCTCCAAAAAAGGTTGTAAGTTTACATTCTGTAATTTTTTGTTCTGATTCTACCGAAAAGATTTCAGATGTCTAGGGGGAAAATACAGTTCATCGTCATCCGATATCTGCAATCAAGCTCAGGGAGGGTTTTTTCAGAATAAGCTGTCACGCACTTAATTTTTTTACCCACAAGCCTTGCTAGAAAGACTCTAGGCTATAAAATATTAAATTTAGATGCGGAGCAGCTTATAACTTTGGAGATACCGATGTGCAAAATAATACGGGGGATCTAAAATCGAAGCAATACTTAAGAGTAATAATCGATTATGCAAATTGGTATTCCTAAAGAAATCAAGGATCAAGAATGGAGAGTCGGATTGACTCCCGGTAGTGTCAGAGTTTGCTGTGAACGAGGTCATCAAGTTTTTGTGGAAATGGGTGCGGGAGTGGGTGCTGGCTTTACCGATGAGGATTATACACGAGCAGGAGCCACAATCGTTAATTCTCCGGTCGAGGCTTGGTGTCGAGACTTGGTGGTGAAAGTCAAAGAGCCTTTATCCTCAGAATATGGGTTCATTCAAAAAGAACAACTCTTGTTTACTTACTTGCATTTAGCCGCAGATCGGGAACTGACGGAACAATTAATCCATAAAGGTGTCCATGCGATCGCCTATGAAACCGTAGAACTTCCCGATGGTCGGTTGCCGTTATTGACTCCAATGAGTATTATTGCTGGACGATTATCGATTCAGTTTGGAGCGCGTTATTTGGAACGCCAACAGGGAGGACGGGGGGTTTTATTAGGGGGAATTCCAGGGGTAAAAGCTGCAACTGTTGTGATTTTAGGGGGTGGTGTTGTCGGGACAGAGGCGGCGAGAGTTGCTCTGGGAATGGGAGCTAAGGTACAAATTTTAGATGTGAATGTCGAGCGGTTAGCTTATTTAGAAACTCTCTTCGGTTCTAGTGTGGAATTACTCCATAGTCATCCCTCTCAAATTGAAGAAAGTGTTCCTCAAGCGGATTTATTAATTGGTGCGGTTTTAATCTTAGGAAAACGTGCCCCTAAATTGGTTTCTCGTGAGTTAGTTGCCAAAATGCGCCCTGGTTCCGTGATTGTAGATGTAGCGGTTGATCAAGGGGGATGTATTGAAACCTTACGTCCAACCTCCCATAGTCATCCAATTTATATTGAAGAAAAGGTCGTTCATTATGGAGTTCCTAATATGCCGGGTGCTGTGCCTTGGACAGCAACCCAAGCTTTGAATAATAGTACCTTACCTTATGTTCTTCAGTTAGCAGATAAGGGACTCAAAGCATTAGAATTTAACCCGGTTTTAGCCAAAGGATTAAATGTGGAAAATCACCATTTAGTTCATCCGGCGGTACGGGAAGTTTTTCCTGATTTAGTTTAAAAAAATCACGAATTACGAATTACGAATTACGAATGGGGAATGGGGAATAGAAAAAACATCAAAAAAGAGCCGAATTAACGGGCAATTCCCACTTGTTTTAAAACCGTTAGGGGGTGATAGGATTTCAGCCATTGCAGTTGTTCTGAATTTCTGACTAATAATCCTCCCGCAAACCCTAAAGAATTAATCGAAATTCCCTCAAATTCTTCTTGAGATCTCGGAATAATCATCATCCAATTTCGGGTTGCTAATAAATTATAAGCTCCTGATTGTAAGGGTTGGTCATTAACAGATAAACTAACGGCGGATAATAACGAAAAATATAATTCTAAGGTAAAAATTGCCGCTTCTGAGGGGGTTTGAATCCAATTTGGGTTAAAAGAGGCGATCGCGTGAACAAATGGAAATTCAGGAATAATTCCGATGGAATTCTGAAATTGTACAGATGCGATCGCCGGTTCAATGGGAAGATTTAAACCATCGGGAACTAAGGGAAAGGGAACTAATTGTAAATGTTTATGGCGTTGACTGGCTCCCGCTAATTGACCTCCATTATAAAAGACTAATCCATTAATTTCTGCTAAAGTTAGCCACAACGCTTCAAAATCTCTTTGAGTCAGCCAAGCTTCTTGTTCTTCAAATTTGCGAGTTACCATTAATAAATGATAATTTACTACATTAAATTTATTCAGTAAACAAACATGAGTTTCTGATAAATTCCCCACAAATAAATCAAGTTCATAAGGTAAAAATGGATTAAAATCTTGATTGTTTTTTTTTGTTTTTTGTTGTTGTTGTTTTTTCGCTTTTTCTTTCCGGGCTAAGTTTGCTAAAATTCTAACCAAAAAGCGAATATCACCTTCTTCAATAAAATCATAATCCGTTGCAATGGGTTGAAGGGCTCCGCAGTTGAGAGCATATTCGGTTTGAGTGATCGTCCGTTGCCATAATGTCCCTGATGCCAAGATAGGGGTTTCTGTTGTTTCCGTTGTCATTATCGTTTCTTTAAATAAATACAATTTTTAAGGTTATAGCAACTGCCAAGATAGTTAGGACACAGACGTATTTTGGACTAGACTTGTGCCTGTCTTTTCCTCCCTGTTCCCTGTTCCCTGCTATCATATTTCTAATGTTTAAAATTCAATCCAGCTTGACGGGCTGCGACAATATAACGAAAGATATATTCAGCCAATTCAACATGATTTTCGGCGGCTTCTGGGGACGCAGCCCAAACCGTTACTCCATGATTTCTAATTAATAATGCCGGAACATCTGGGGTTGTTTGTTTAAACCGTTGCATAATATTTTCTGCAATGCGAGGAACCTCTAAATAATTCTCAAAAACAGGCATATACACTTTGGGGTTTTCTTCCCAAATTCCTAACCCTTTTAACATTTCAATGGGGGGTAAAGGTAATTGTTCATGATCAATAAAATTGGATACTAACTTTGCTTCTACCGAATGAACATGATAACAAGCGTTTGCTTCAGGAAATAAAGAATAAATCGCTTGATGAATACTGGTTTCTGCGGAAGGTTTATTCTGAGGAGCGGGATTTTCTAAGACTTCTCCGGTTAAGGATATTCTCACAAAATCTTCGGCTACTAATTTTCCTTTTTGTTTTCCACTGGCGGTTATCCAAAAACTATTATCTGGCATTTTAGCGGAAAGATTTCCCGCCGTTCCCGCCATCCAACCGAGTTGATAAAATTGGCGGGACGCATGAATTAAAGATTGACGAGGATCGGTGTTCATGAATGAATTAAACAGGGTAAATAATCAGTAAATTAAAATAGCCCCACCTTAGCAAGGGGGGGTTGGGGGGTCACAATTAACCCCATTTTTCCATTGCCTGCCGCAAAGAACTAGGGGGTATTTGATTAATATCAAAAGATTGATGTTGTTGATACCGATCCATGGCTTGAAAGAAGGCTTGAACCCCCGCAGAGGGGCCATCGGGATGATCCATAATTCCTGTTCCCGCATTCAAAATTACATCATTTCCGTAGTCTGATAAAGCTTGGGGGACAATTCCGGGGTGAATTCCCGCAGAAGGAACCGGAAAAACGTTGCGCGATCGCAAAATATCCCTAATTTTCCCTTCTTCAGCCGGATCAAAGGGTAAACTACCATAATGGGCTGGATATAACACCGCATCCGCTCCAGCATGGGCCATCAAGGTTCCGAGGACGACGGAATAGGAAAAACCCGTCTCACCAGAGGCGCATAACGCCCCCGCCAAGGCTGGATGGGCAAAAATGGGAACATTAACCTCTGGATCGGTAGCAAGGGCTTCTAAGACCGAAAAACCGTAGGTGAGAACATTTAATAACAAAGCATTTGCCCCTTCTTGAACCAGCATTCGGGCTTTTTCTAATAGGGTTTGGGCGTTTCCGGTGACGTTCACTGCATACAAAACCGTGCGACCCGTTTGTTGTTTAATGCGGTCTAAAATTGGGCGACAAGCTCTTAAGCGTTCTAGGGTGGGGGCTGTGTTTAAATCCCCCATAATTTCATCATCTTTAATAATATCTAATCCCGCCGTTGCCACTTGTTCTAAAATAGCTGCATGATCTAGGGCTGAAAGTCCTAATGCGGGTTTAAAAATTGCCATAATTAAAGGGCGATCAAAAACGTTCAATTGTTGACGAATTCCTGATATCCCAAAGTTGGGAAGACGACCATAATTGTTATCAAGTCTAAGGGCAATAATTTTACCAACTCCAGCCATTGAATATTTACCAAAAATCATGGTTAATAAGCTAGAAATATCATTTTCAACGTTAATTTCAGGAAATCTAACCGTTGCAATACTATAACCTTGTTCATCGGTTTTAATATTAATGACTTCGGCTAAATGCGATCGCAAACTATCTTCTCGATGACTAAATCGTTCATCCCAGGTTCCGGCTGTTTGTCCAATAGCAATGACTTTCGCCTGACGAAACGCATCAATATGAGGAGGAAAACGATAATCTACTTCAATGGTCATTGTTTTCTATTCTGGAAATTGTTATCATTGCTGTAGAGACGTTGTATCCAACGTCTCTACAAATTAATTCAAAGCTAAGGTTTTTTTCGGTCTTCTGGAAAAAATTCTAATTTCAGTATCCGTATATTCAGGAGTCCAACCTTCAGTGCTCGTAAAATAACGAACGGCTTTAATCCGCCGAGTTTCTGTTAAGTAAAACCAATGTTCTGTATTCGCAGGAACGTTAATATATTCTTCGGCTTCAACGGTTAATTCAACTTGACTGCCATCGGGACGGACAAAGCCAAATACTCCTTCTCCATCAATAATATAACGCACTTCATCATCCGCATGAATATGACATTGTTCAAATTTTTGTAATAGGGTTTCTAGGTTAGGAGTGTCAGGGTTAAGCACAATTAAATCACGAGATTGATAACCTGCTTTTTGTTTTAATTCTTCAAAATATTGATCTAAACCTTGCAGAACAGTTTCTTTCTCTTCATTGTTCAATGCAGGTTGATTGACTAATTCTACGACTTGAGCATCGGTTCCCACAGACCAATGGTTTAAATGAATATTCAGACTAGCTAATTCTCGCTGAATTTCATCGAGTTGGGTGTAGGTTGTTCCGTCTTCTAATTGTAAAACTGCCATGTTTCACCTCCGCAGTATGAATTGTTTTTAAGTCAAACACTATTTATTATATAGCGGTGTGTTGTCGGGTGAGGTACAACGCAAAAACCTGGTTTTTCAAACAATCCCTTTGCTAAAATCCTAGACAGTTGCGTAATTGTTGCCATTACCAGCGATATAATAATTAAACTGCGAGTTAAGTCAATATGCGAAAGAATATTTGGGCAAATCTACCAAAGGACATCTTGGTGGTCGGTGTTCTGAGTTTAGGGATGGGGACAGCCGCATCAGTGGTTTTTCCTGGGGGTGGTCTCGGAACTCCATTAATGGGAAGTACCGCCGGGGCGTTAATTGGGACGGCGGTTTTTAGTAAACAGAAAGAACAAGAACTTAAACGGAGTTTACAAGATTCCCAAGCCCAAAAAGATAAAGATTATCAACTTAGTTTACAAGACTTAAGTAAACGGAAAGATCAAGAGTATCAATTTCGTTTACAAGCACTAGAAAAACAACTCGATACACAACGAAACTGGCAAGAATTTCAAGCTAAATTGATTAGACTCAAAGATCAGGTAGAAAGTCTGGAGCAAAAACAAATAAATTTAGGGGAAGTTGAAGGGAAGTTAACGCAAAAACGATCAGAATTACAGGAAGTTCAGGAGAGATTAACCCGATTAAATCAAGAAAAACAAGATTTAGAAAATCGTGTTAATACCTTGCGTCAAAATCCTCCTAATTTATCAGAATTAGAACAATTAAATACTCAAGTAGGTCAGTTAAGGCTAGAAAAAAGTCAATTAGAGGGTCAGATTACTGCTTTACAATCTCAGAATCAATATTTACAAGAAATTGAGCGATCGCTTCGTGAAATTCAAGCTAATTATATCGTTAAAAATGCCGAATTTCAACAATTAATTGCTGATATTGCCAAAAAACAAGAGGAAACAAAAACCCTGGAACAAAGAACGGTACAATTAGAATTAATCCGAGCAACCTATGATAGTTTATCTCTGGAAACACAACAGTTTGAAACCCGAATTAAGCAACTCAGTCCTGAAATTAATCGTTTAGAAGCAGAGAAACAAAGAATTCTAAACGCGATTCAAGATCATACATTAGATTATCAACAAATAGAAAGAGATAGACAAAGAATTAGAAATTTGAGTTTTGAACTTCGAGAAAAAGAATCTCAAAAACGAGAACTTGAACAAATTGTACAGGAGTTAGAAGGACAGCAATCAGTAGTATTGGGAAAAATTCAAGGTCTCAAAGCAGAGAAAGAGGAACTTCAAGAAGAAATTAATCTGATGAAAAATTTGAGGGAAAGTACAGAAAATACGGCGGATTTTGCTTTGCGATCGCTAAAAGATCATCTATGGACACCGAATTCAAATCCAGAGTGGAATCCAAATCCAGCAGAAAACGTTTTTTTAGATGGGTTTATGCGGCATTTAGAAGCCAAAGGATTAGCATTTCCTCGGCGGGTTGTTTATGCGTTTCATACCTCTTTAAAAGTGCAAGATATTTCTGCTTTAGTGATTTTAGCTGGAATTAGTGGAACTGGAAAAAGCGAACTTCCCCAACGATATGCAGACTTTATAGGCGCACAACAGTTAACTTTAGCAGTTCAACCTCGATGGGATTCTCCTCAAGATTTGCAAGGGTTTTATAACTATGTGGAGAAGAAATTTAAACCGACTGATTTGATCCGAGGAATTTATCAATATAACCATGATCCAGCGATGAACAATCGGATTGTTTTGGTATTATTAGATGAAATGAACTTAGCCCGTGTAGAATATTATTTTAGTGATTTTCTCTCGAAATTAGAAAGCCGTCGTTCGAGTCCTACCTTTTTAGAATTAGATGTGGGTAGTTTACCAATTTCTGAAGCACAAAGAAAGTTAAAAATTCCCAAACAATTTTTATTTGTGGGAACGATGAATGAAGATGAAACCACTCAAACGTTATCGGATAAAGTGTTAGATAGGGCTAATGTTCTCACCTTTGGAAAACCTAAAACTTTACAATTAAGCAAGACGAGGACTACTGAAGGTCAACGTCCTGTGTATGTCAGCTATTCAAGCTTTGAACAATGGTTCAAAACGCCGGATCAAAATTCTGAGGTGGTTCAAAAAGTTAAAGATTATTTAGATCAGGCGAATAACATTATGGAAAGCATCGGACATCCTTTCGCCCATCGAGTCTATCAAGCAATTACTCAATATGTGATTAATTATCCTGGGGTTTCTGACTCAAATTCTGAGAAATTTCGCTTTGCTTTAGTCGATCAATTTGCTCAAAAATTGTTACCAAAACTTAGAGGATTAATGATTGATGATTACCCGGAAGAATTAAATAAATTTGCTAGTTTAATTGAACAATTGGGCGATACTTCCTTAACAGAAGCATTTATAAAAGCGCGAGGTTCACGTTCTCGTCAGTTTGAATGGAAAGGATTAATTTATCCAGAGGAGGAGTAAAGGCAAATGAAGTTATATTCTAGTATTTTTGATTATTTGAATCAACAACGTGAAGTTAGTATTGATCATCTTTTTGAAGCCAAAGATCGCCCCTATTTGGTATTGGAAACAGATGATATTTTATCCCGATGTCCTATGTTAATTGACCAAACCAATCAGGTCTATGAAATAGGTTTTCCTTGGTTAAATCCAACGGATTTAAAACATAATAATTGCCAACTTGAAACTCAGTTGAACTTGGAAATTAACTTGCAATTATCTGTTTTAAAAATTCGAGGTGAAGTGTTAGATCGTGCTACTATTGAAGAGGACAAGCAATTAGAAGAATGTAAAGATAAATTAGGCGATCGCTTAGATGACAAAGTTGCTCAACTATTACAAATTTTTACGGGATTATGTGAAAAGATTTTCACTGAAAAAGTAGGAAAAAATCAAAAAGTTCGAGTGCTGGAGTTACCCGAAAAGTTTCAACAATTCCAGACTGCTGATGCTGTTAAACCTTTAATTATTGCTTTATTAAATAAGTATAATTTAGACAAAAACTTACAAATTATTAGCCCTAAACTGAGACAACAACTCAGACGAAAAGCCGAATTAATGCCTGTTGGAAAGATTCAAGAAATGGATGCTTATTGTTTAAGAGATTATACCCGTCGTCCAGGTTTAACCGCCGCAGAAAAAGCCGGATCTCGACAGGAATTAATGGGGATAAAACGTCACCAAGATTATAATACACCTGAAAATCAGTTTCTGATTTATTTTGCCGGACAAGTTCTTTACCGAGAATCAAATCTTTATAAAATTTATCCAGAATGTGAAAAATTTTATCAAACAATTAAACAGTTTAGACAACAACCAACTGTTCAACCGATTTTAAAAACTTTACACCGTTTTAAACCAGGGAAACCCAATTATGTGTTATTACAAAATCCCATCTATCATGGTTTTTATCAAGCCTATTTAGATTATCTTGCCAAACGGTCAGAAAAAGAGAAGTTATGGACATTTAGAAATCAACTGTTAAAGGATGTGATTTATTTAGCATTTACCGCAACATTTTTGCAATTTCAAGATTCTTATGTTGAACCTTTAAGCTATTTAACAGGTTCTCTGAGTCCTAAACAGGGACAATATTTAAACCATCATGATCAATTTTTCCCTAAAATTCGTGTGTTTTTACGTGATAAAGTCTATGTATTTCAGATTCAAAAATCCAGAAATATCAAATTAGGAGATTACTTAATGACGGTGGAAGTTCATGATTTAAAAACATCGGAACTAAAAGTTAAAAAGTTGCAATTTCCCATCTGGATATTCTGGTATTTTCCCTCACAAGAAACTTTGAAACAAGCTGTTGAATATATTAAAGAATTACCAGATATTGAATCAGCGATTATCTTGTATTTACATAAACCGCCTAATTCTGCATTAGAAAAAGGTAAAATTCAACGAATTACTAATCAAAAAATTTGGGTTTGTCAAATTCCTGACCCGATGTTAGCTAATGGGTTTGAGCAAACATTAAAATTAATAAGTATTTTAATCAAAAATAAATTATTAAACCATGATCAATAAACAGCAATTTTGGCAAGGATTAAAAGCACAAATTAACGATTTTGGAAATAACCCAGAATGGCGTTTAAGGTTGTTAGAACAGTTGGTTAAAACCCAAACTGAGTTAACATTACCGACGGAATTAATTGTTGAAACAATCTGTAACTGTGCGGTTTATTTACAAGAGCGATCGCAACTTAATTTTACCACAGTTCATCCCGTTTTACCGCTTTCTCCTCAACAAATCCAATCTTTAGAAATGGGATTATCTAATAGTCCGATTACGGTGATTTCTGGTTTACCCGCAACGGGAAAAACTCGCATAGCGTTGAATCTTGCGGATGCTGCGATTAAAAATGAAAAACGTATTTTAATTTTAAGTCATTATCCGAGTACATTAACCGCCTATCAACAATTACCTGGATATCCTTATTTATTGTCGGAAAATTCGAGGAATCAATTAGCAATAATTGAACAGATTCGCCACGATCATTTAGCACAACCACAACTCAATTATTTACCACTTTACTGTTTACCGGATACTGAACTAGAACAGTTGCGATCGCCTGCTAAACTAGAAAGATATTTACCCTTAATTACTACCCAATCTATCCCGCAACTCGCCCAAACTTTGAGCTTAGAATTTCCTGATTTAAGTGAATCAAGGTTAAATTGGTTTGCTTATCAACTCAAGAGACTAGAACCCTTATTAAGACAGCAACTTACTTTAGTTCAATCCTACCAAAATCTATCAAAAAATGCAATAGAAACTTTGGCGCAATATCTAAGTCAAAATCTCCTTAATCCTTGTTTAGCAACGGTTGAAGAATTTATGGGTGTTACTGGTCAAACCCTCTGGCAAAATTTCTATGATTTAATTATTATTGAAGAAGCTCAACAGTTAACTTGGGTTGAATTAATCTTAATTTCAGGATTAACCAATAAATTAGTATTATTAGGTGATGAAAATACCGGGTTTATTCCTCCTTCTCGGAATCGAAAATTTTTCCAGCGTGTTCTCTATGGTTTTCCTTGGTTATTGCAATATTTACTTCCTACTTATACTCTGCAACTTTCAGAACAATTTCGTTTACATCCCGAACTAGCAACTACAATTTATGACAGCTTTTCCCCTGAATGGATACAAACAAATTTTCAACAGATGAGTGATTATTTTCCACAATGGGAATATCGGTTATGGTGGGAAGATATTCCTAATCAACAGGAAGGAGAAAAAATATTAGAATTTTTACAAAGTTTTGATTTAGAATTCATCCCCAAAATAGGAATATTAACCTTTTCGGAAACTCAGCGAGAGCAGTTAATTGCTAATTGTCCGATTGAATATAGTTCTGTGATGATTAAAACAGTTACAGAATGGCAAGGAAAAGAAGCATCTATTGTCTTAATTTGTTGTAGTGGAAACCCTAAACTTATTCCTATAGAACATTGGAAAATTGCCTTAACCAGAGGACAAAGTTACTTAATTTTATGGGGAGACTATGAAAAATGGACTCATGCAGTTTCCCGATTAAAACGAATGAAATTACCTAGAATTCGTCAAGGAGTATTATCATGAAAATCCATTATCAAATTCAGGGAACATTTTACCGTCAATTGGTAGAAGGAAACCTTTTATCTGATGTATCTTTATGGCAATTATTACAAGAAATTCAAGCAGTTGCTACCCAAACTCATCGACGAACCCCGCAGCTTTTACGTCAATCTTTTGGGTTAGAATTTATCCCTAATTCAGTCTTAACGGATTTATTAAAGTTTGCTAATGAAGTCACTCAGGATGATCAACTTTATCAATCTTCTAGTTTAAAACTATTATTTCCTAGGAAGTCTAACTTAAAAACAAGCGTTGCTAACCGTTATCTTTATCAATTTATTAGTTCAGAAATTACCTTAAATTTGTTAGCTGATGATCCTCAAATTCCCCTATTTAATGGCAATGAAAATCAACAGAATGGTCGTTATACTCTTGTTTTAGAACAACCTTATTATCCAGGGTTATCATTAGAGATAGCCGAAAAAATATGGCAAGAAGCGGAAACTTTTTGGCAGAATTTACCCAATTATCAAAAAATTGATCGTTTCTTGAGAAGCATTGATACTCAGGAGGCAGTTTTTAGAATTAATGAGAAATTAAGATTAGGGATAAATTGGCAAGAATTACCCTTGAGTTTAAGAGAAGCAATGATTAGTTTACGAGAAGGAAATACGGATATTTCAGATCAATCAGAATCAACTCAACGATTGATTCAAGAATATCAAGATAATTATAGGATTATTGTTAGTCATTTTCCTGAAAATCCTGCTCTAAAACCTAATCTTTCTCCTGTTAATAAAATTTGGGTAAGTCGAGAAAATCGTACTCTATTTCAAAAAATAATTGCTCAAGCGGAGAAGTTTTTACTAATTTCTAGCTATATCCTCGAAGATGAAGCATTAATTAATCAAATTTGTGAAAAATCAGCCACTCTACCGCAAGGAGTCTGGATATTAACAGATTTGCGGGATGAAGTTGTGGATAGAATTGATCAACAAGTGAC
>NZ_JBJUDF010000175.1:0-7228 GCF_046067725.1 Planktothrix sp. | reverse complement strand
CTTGAATAGGGCTGATAGTAACGGGGGTTCCCGCCCCCAATATTCCCCAGTCGGGGGGTTGATAGTCGCCGATAATTTTGACTAAAATTGACCATCCGGGGGCCATTAAGGTTGTTTGTTCGGCAAAAAATCCCCCCTCGTCCACGACTTGAAAGTCTTGGCGACGGTTATGGCTGAGGGTCAGAGACGACCAAGGTAAAGGCTTAAGCAGGTTATCGGGGGCGGCATCCGACTTAAAAATCCACTTTTGCTCTTGCCAAAATAGCTGTAAAGTGTTACCCGGAATTAAATATTGACCCCCGATCATCTCAAATTCCTGGCTTCGGTGTTCCGGTTGCACCTGCCATTGTTCCTGTTCATTCCACTGCATTCGATACAGGTTGCGAGGTAAGTTCGGGGAAGTGATATTGAGATCGAGGGTATAAACGGGCAAGGGTAAGGGAACATAAAATTCACTCTTATATTCCCAAAACGGCCCCCAGAGTTGACTCTGACTGGGTAAATTCAAACAAGCTGCCAACTGATGCCCATTCGGGGGCCAGCGACAACCGACTTGACCGCTATTTTGTCCGACGGGTGTTAAATTGCCGATGGTGATCGGGCCTGTGGGAATTATTTTGTACCATCCTGTCATGGGTTAAATCTCCTTTAAGAAGGCAATAGGCAATAGGCAATAGGTTGGGGATGACCTCTCCCCCAGCCCCTCTCCACCTCTCCCTGCCCTCTCCTACGAGGAGAGGGAAAAGGAAGAATGTTTTTATTCGAGAGGGGGGAAGAATTGTTAATTATTAAGTGTTTACAAGGTCTAAACTGCTCCCCATTCCCTCGCAGGGAAGGGGGTTGGGGGGTTAGGTCAGAACACGAGAAAGCCAGTTATTTCGTTCTCGCTGTTGACGAGCCAAGAAACCCCGGAGGGCGATCCAGTCTTTCCACCATTGCCAACGTCCTAACTCTGTTTTCAGACTCTTAGTGTTTCCGATGGTGAGAAGGTCGATCTGTTGCCAACTCAGGGGTAAATGCACACTCGCCCACAGGGTATCCATGAGGGAACGAACCGTTGACGGAGAATATTCTTCCAGGCGGGTACTCTCCAAATAAAACAACAACTTTTCCCAACAGTTCAGATCCGTTTTGTCCTCCTTAACGGGTTCAACGGCCATTAACAAATGCCACAACACCCAAGGACAAACCCAGTCCAAACTTTGACCACTATTAAACAAAACCCGCACACAAACTCGATCCTTACCGAGATGTTTGGCTTGTTTGTAGGCTTCATTTAACCCCCGATGCCATAACGACTGCGGGATACGCCGTTGGGCAATAACCACCCCTAAACTAAAGGTCATATTCGGGCCAGGGATAGGATAAATTTGATTTTGATAAGACACCCAACCCGCCACAGGGGGATCAAGCGGTTGAGTTAAGGGGGTAGGTTGTCCCGTCCAAAGCTGATGAAGTTGGGATGTGAGAGCGATCGCATCGGTGATCGGCCCTAATAATAAGAAGTCATCCCCACCCGCAAAAATTACCCGTCCGTTGTGGTAATTTTCCGTCAGGTTGTATAACACCCGGTTCCAATATCCAAACAAAACCGATAGATCTAAAGTATGGGGAAGTTCCATCTGGCGGGTCACATCCGGTAAATTAGGCGGTGAAAAACCGAGTTGATATTGTTCAATAGTTGAGGCGTTGGGATGCCAGTTAGACCAAGGTAATTTCAGCTTTTGATATTGTTCACCGGATAGCCATTTCCCCATATTATCCCCATCCCCACGCCATCCCACTGTCCATTCAACCGGACTTTCCCACCCGTTGGGAAGATCATTTTCCCAACCTTCCACCTCCTCAGCATCAATATTGCGACGTTCTAAAACTCTCGGATGAGCATAAGGAGGAGACTGGCGATCCATTTGGGGAATACCCCAAGGTTTAAAAGGCGATCCAGACTGATAATATTCACTCAGCGCTTCAACTTCAGTATTCCACTGTTCGGCATCCACAACATCAGCCACCCAAGCCGCCGCCGCCGCCGTGCGATCGGGAAATTGATCCCAAGGACATCGGGGGGGTTCTTGTCCCCATAAAGTTGTTAAGGTGGGAACGATAATTTCAGGGACGGAAGCCAAGCGTTTCACCATTTCCAAGCTATTGAGGCGATCGCTTTCGGAAAATAACCCCGCTAAAGAGCTTTTTTCCGCTATCCCTTCCCACCATTGGGTTAATACCTGATCCGGTAGTCCCCAAGTTCCCCCCGCTTCCACAGGTTGCAAACCCGGATGCCAGATCGATAAACTTCCCGAACTCGGACTGGTGCGTCCTCCCCACCAGTTCCCTTGCCATTGTCGGCCTAATTTTTGAGCATCAACGGAATGATGCAACTGTTCTATATCTTCGACAATGTGATCCGACCGCAATGGCGTAGACTCCCCATAAACCGACCAAAAACTCAGGTTATCTCCTTGAATAACTTGCCATCCCAAGCCGTTTAACCGGGGGTTATGGCGGATGGAAGCGGTTTCTAAGGCGGTTAAAAACCGTTGCCATTCTTGTTTAAGAATGTCTTGGCAGTTTTCCCACCATTGGGGTTCGTCGGGAAATAAGCCAGTAATAATATTGGGAAGTTCAGCTTGCCAGAAGCTTTCATCGGTAATGGTTTCGCCGTTTAACCATTGCAGTAAAGGAGAGGACTGATGCAAGGGAACTAAAACCTTTCCTCCCTGTTTCTCCCAATGGTAAATAACCACCCCGCAGAGATAATGACATAACCACGACGCAACGGCCCAGTCCCGCAGGCGTTGACCTCCAGCGAGGAAGCTTTGCACCGGGCCAAAGGTCAAAACGCCGATGTGACTCAGGGTGAGATCTCTGTGTTGTTGAATTTGTTCGCAGGCCTCCACAGAAGCCCCACCCCCCCACCAAAATTGATTTTTTAAATATTCTGAAGTTTGCCAAGTACCGCAGCTAGGATGGGTTGCTAAGGTGGGTTGATCGGGGGGTAAAGCTGCATAATATTGTTGTTGTTGTTTCAGCCAGTCTTGTAATTCCATTAGAGACTCCGTTTAACATCATTAACGAGTTGTTCAAATTCTTTGATTTTGCTATTAATAGGGGTTGTCAGATTGGCTAATTTGACAATATAGTTTAACCAATCAATTGCAATTTGAGCCGGATGATCGGCGTGATTGACTCCTTTTAATTGTTTGGTTTTTTCATCTAAAATTTGATCAATTAAATCGCCCAATAAACTGTGATACAGTTCATTTCTGAGTTGTAAGAAACTCTTTCGAGTATTATTTTGAAGGTTAATCCAGTTTGAACAGTAAAACTCTTTAAAATTGTTCCAAGCAGAATCAGTAATTTTAGCGGTAATATAGTTAACTTTGCGATTCAAATAGTTACTGTGGTTTGAAGCAATTCCTTGAGTGAGGAGATCCTTAACCATTGGCGTAATATCAAGTCTGAACTCTATCGGTGAATTTTGGTTTTTTTCTTGATATTTTAAAATCGGTTTTTGAGTGGCATGATCTCTTTCCCAGTGATAATCATTTACGCCTTGATGTTGAACTAAACAAGCGATCGCTAATTCAAAAGCCCCAGCAATTCTTAAATACCACTGCATCCACTGACCCCGTTCTCGAAAGGCTTTTTCACTCCATAAAGCAATTGCAATTCGTTCTAAAATATCCTCTTCAGCCGATAGCTTTTGGCGTTTTGCCGATAAATTAAAAGAAACAGCCCGATCTAATTGTTCGAGTTTGGTTTTTAAGTTATGATCAGGATGATCTTGGATTAAAGTTTTTACCCCCAAAAAGTCTTGAGTTTCTAATAACTGTTCAATTTGTGGAACTTTTAACCGCCATTGCCAATGAGTTCCCGTATGAAAATACGGTTGAGAATCTTGGCGAGACATATAGACAAATTCAATCGGATTTTTTGCTAACTTTTGTTCAAGTCCCCATAAATATAACGCCCCACTTAAGGCTGGGGTTCCACTACTATGTTGTACGATTAATTTCTGAGCATTAATCTTAGGACGATCCGAGGTATTATCGAAAACAATACCCTTGGAATTAAAGGTAAATTTAGGATTTAATTGTTGTTCAACAAACTTTGCCATTTGATCCCAATTAGCAACCCCATTATCTAAATTCGGATCAATATCTAAAATTATTAAATCATGGGGAATGCCTAGTTTTTGACACCAAGCTTGTAAAAGATTTCGCCACCAATATCCATCAGAAGTAATTAAATCACTCAATTCTTGTCCAGAAATATGATGATATTCAATCCAAGCTTGCTGATTCGTTAAAAGAATGACAAAATGAAGTAAAGTATCAGGTTCTCGACTTTCCCACAGGTTTCTAATTAAAGGAAAATCAATCCGATCTAAGTCGTTTCCTAATTCTTGATCGTTGTCCGTCGCCAGGTCTCGAACATCTTCTAAGGTATAACAGGCGCCGAGTTGGGAGGTTCCTTGCTCTGAATCCACCCTCACATCATTGTTGCCTAAAATCTGTAAAACAACATTTTTTCTCATATCGCTTAAGTGAAAAAATGGAAAGACATCTAAATTTTTATTCAAGCTTAATTGAGTTGAGTTTGTAAGTTTCTTTACTTTTACTTAATATACCAACCGCTAAAACGGTTAGGAACAAGACAGATTCAGCAAACCCAGATTGTGAAATCTTTTGCTGTTCCCTGATCTATTAAATTTTTTTGAATAAAATTAATGTACGGCTTAAAAAAAACGATTCTTCTCTTTGAGTTCTAAAATAGCCAGAATCTTACTGCATTCGATCAAGGGTTCGATATTGAATCGCCTCAGCAACATGGGGCGGTTTAATATTCTCTTCCCCGGCTAAATCTGCAATAGTTCGAGCTACTTTTAAAATGCGATCGCTCGCCCTTGCAGATAACCCTAATTTTCTAATTGCATTTTCTAATAAACTTTGTCCAACATGATCTAATTGACACCATTTTTGAATATGACGACTTTGCATTTCTGCATTCGATTTTAATTGAGGTTCTTCTTGAAATCGTTGTCGGCTTCGTTCACGGGCTGTGATCACTCGTTCTCGAATTTTAGAAGAACTTTCTCCTTGAGATTGTTGTAGAATTTCTTCCGGTTTTAAACGATTAACCGCTACTTGCAAATCAATTCGATCCATCAATGGCCCGGATAATTTTGCCCAATATTGTTCTCGTTGACGAGGAGAACAAGTACAAGGTTGAATTGTATCGCCATAATAACCACAAGGACAGGGATTTGTACTCGCAACCAACGTAAATTTTGCCGGAAATACAACCGACTGTTTGGTTCGGGAAACTGTTACAAATCCATCCTCTAACGGTTGTCTTAAAAACTCTAAAACATCCCGTTTAAATTCTGTTAATTCATCAGCAAATAACACCCCCCGATGGGCTAAAGAAATCTCTCCTGGTTTCGGATAGGTTCCACCTCCCACTAAAGAAGGGCCAGAAGCAGAATGATGGGGACTTCTAAAGGGGCGATCGCTCACTAAAGTTCCCCGATTTTTTAATAATCCAGCCACCGAATAAATCCGAGTTACTTCTAAAGATTCTTCAAAACTTAAAGGCGGTAAAATACCCGGTAAACGACGAGCTAACATCGTTTTTCCGCTTCCGGGTGGCCCGACAAAAATTAAATTATGTCCGCCCGTTGCTGCAATTTCTAACGCCCTTCGAGCGTGAGCTTGTCCTTTAACTTCACTTAAATCTAAGCCGATGGTTGTTTTTTGAGATAATAAATCCAATGATGTTAATTTAATTGGTTGATAAGCACTGGGATGATTTAAGAAATCAGTTACATCTAATAAATTTTTAAAGCCATAAACCGATAATCCTTGAACAATTGCCGCTTCTTGAACATTATCTTCTGGAACGACTAGCCCTGTAATTCCCATTTTTGCCGCTGCTGCTGCAATGGGAAGTACACCCGCAACAGGTCTTAAGCTACCGTCTAAACTAACCTCACCTAAAAATAAAAAATCTCCTAATAAATCCGGTTTAATTTGTTCCGATGCAGCTAAAATTCCAATACTAATCGGAAGATCAAAACTCGGCCCTTCTTTGCGTAAATCCGCAGGCGTTAAATTAATCACAATATTTCGCATGGGGAAAGCATATCCGGCATTTTTTAAAGTCGCTTTTACCCGTTCTCGTGATTCTTGAACCGCCGCATCAGGCAGTCCCAACACCATAATTTTAGGCAGTCCCCCCGATATATCGACCTCAACCCCGACTTTAACGGCATCAATCCCAACAATACAGGCACTCCAAACCCTGGCTAACATGGTGTTTAACTTTGATAATTTGTTCTGTTTCTATATTCTGCGATAAGTGACGTAAGCTCTACAATTAACGTTAGACTTGCAAGTGATAGCAACTGCACCGATATAGATATGACTGATACGATTTTTAGCAAAATTATCCGTCGGGAGATTCCGGCTGATATTGTTTATGAGGATGATTTGTGCCTCGCCTTTCGGGATATTGCCCCTCAAGCCCCGGTACACATTCTAGTTATTCCTAAAAAACCCATTCCTAAACTTGCTGATGCGACATCCGAAGATCATGCCCTCATGGGACATTTGCTGCTCAAGGTAAAACAAGTGGCTGAAGAAGCAGGACTGGAGAACGGTTATCGCGTTGTCATTAATACAGGAGAAGATGGTGGACAAACCGTTGATCATCTTCATCTGCATATTCTTGGGGGTCGTTACATGGAATGGCCTCCCGGTTAAAGGCTTTGGGCGAGGTTTCCTTGCCCCTACATCCACTCCCAGACAACAGAAATCCAAATATAGCTTTTTCTTATAGCATCGATTGACAAAAATTTTGTTAAAACCACTTTACAAAACGCAATCATCTGTGTCATATTACTAATCAAGGTAGAAACAAGCCTACCGACGTACCTCGAAAAATACATAGCAATACATACCAAACATGACAACCACGATTCAGCAGCGCGAGAGCGCCTCAATCTGGGAACGGTTTTGTAACTGGGTAACATCCACCAACAACCGGATTTACATCGGTTGGTTCGGTGTTCTGATGATTCCGACCTTGTTAACCGCCACCATCTGCTACATCATCGCTTTTGTCGCGGCTCCTCCAGTGGACATCGATGGTATCCGTGAACCCGTAGCTGGTTCACTGTTATACGGAAACAACATCATCTCTGGTGCAGTTGTTCCTTCCTCTAACG
>NZ_JBJUDF010000174.1:0-12018 GCF_046067725.1 Planktothrix sp. | reverse complement strand
TTTAACTTAACTGTTGAGAATTGTTAGGTTTGCAACACTAAAGTGCAACTACAAGCAATCTATTAATTCTCTGTTGAAAGCTTAATAAAAAACAATTATAACGAACTCAACTTCTGAATTTTTAGGATGATCCTGTATAATAACTTTCAAGTTTTTTCATCTATCCTCAGATAGAATTCTTCTACCTAGTTTTTCCTTTACCCAAACCTGAGCCTGTGAACAACAAATACGCGCAAGTCAAAGAAGTTTTAAGCCTGTGTTTGCCTGCTGAAAATGTGGTTTCCCTCCTAGAGCAAGTTCATCTTCAACTAGAGGCTGATCCCGATACAGTGTTGGAAGTTGTCACCACAATTCGTGACTTTTCTATCCGTCATGAATGTTCCTTTGGAACCGCTTTTTCCCTGTTTCGGCAATGTCGTCACTTTGGAGATTGGCAACGATTAAAAGAGTTATCCTCTTAATATTAAGATTTAAGCATTTTTTTAACTCAATTGCCAACTCTGCATGACGGATGGTTCAATGTAAGAGTCAGAACTTTTTAGGATTTTTTTTATTTTATTAAATCAAAACCCCACCCCAGTTGATCTCCAGAGGAAACAGTTGAGGTGGGGTTTCTTTTCCTTAATGTAATAATTTTTAATCAATGATCCTTCTTCCAAAAGATGTAAGTTTTTCCATTTTTTTCCTCTAGGGACTATGAAAGATCCCGATCTATTGATACACTAAACCCAATGATCAATAGTCGGGTTTTCTTATGTCTATTTATGATGTGATTATTATTGGTGCAGGTCATAATGGGTTAGTTTGTGCGGCCTATCTTCTCAAAGCAGGATATCGTGTTTTGCTGTTAGAAAAACGTCCTGTTCCTGGGGGAGCAGCGACAACAGAAGAAGTCATCCCTCAAGAAGCACCTGGATTTAAGTTTAACCTCTGTGCGATTGATCATGAATTTATCCATCTTGGCCCGGTTGTCCAAGAATTAGAATTAACAAAATATGGCTTAGATTATTTATATTGTGACCCGGTTGTGTTTTGTCCTCATCCCGATGGACGATATTTTTTAGCTCATCGTTCTGTTGAAAAAACTTGTGCTGAAATTGCTCGCTATAGTGAACGGGATGCTCAAAAATATCGAGAATTTGTGGAATATTGGCAACGGTTGATGAGTGCTGTTAGTCCTTTATTTAATGCTCCTCCCACTTCAATTGTTAATATTGCTAAAAACTTCAATCGAGAGACTTTAATTGATTTATTTGCTGTGTTGGGAGGAACCGATAAAATCTTAGATTTTGTTAGAACCATGTTAATTAGTCCAGAGGATTTAATTAATGAATGGTTTGATAGCGAAATTGTTAAAGCACCTTTAGCGAGATTAGCTTCAGAAATTGGTGCTCCTCCCTCCCAAAAAGGTATTTCTGTCGGAGCCAGTATGTTAGCCATGCGTCACCATCCGGGGATGTCTCGTCCTCGTGGGGGTACAGGTGCATTAACTCAAGCATTAGTTAATTTAGTGAAACATTTAGGAGGTGTTATATTAACAGAAACTCCTGTAGAAAAACTATTAATTGATAACGGTCGAGTGGTTGGAGTTAGAGTTTCAAATCAGCAGGAATATCGAGTTAAACGGGGAGTCATTTCTAATATTGATGCTCGACGTTTATTTTTACAATGTGTAGATACCGCAGAACTAGACGCAGCCGACCCTCATTTGCGAGAACGATTAGACCGTAAAATTATTAATAATAATGAAACGATTCTTAAAATTGATTGTGCTTTATCGGAACCCTTGCGCTTTGAAGCTTATAATCATCAAGATAGTTATTTAATCGGATCAGTTTTAATTGCAGATTCGGTTAATCATGTAGAAAAAGCGCATAATTTATGTACGGTTGGCGAAATTCCTGATCAAGATCCGTCGGTTTATTTAGTGGTTCCAACGGTTTTAGATCCTTCGATGGCTCCTGAAGGAAAACATACTTTATGGATTGAATTTTTTGCCCCTTATCAGATAGCAGGAGCCGAAGGAACAGGGTTAAATGGAACCGGATGGACGGATGAATTAAAATATAAAGTTGCAGATCGGGTACTGGATAAAATTGCTGAATATGCGCCTAATTTGAAGCATTCAGTTTTAGCACGTCGGGTGGAAAGTCCGGCGGAATTAGGAGAACGGTTAGGATCTTATAAAGGTAATTGTTATCATATTGATATGACTTTAGATCAAATGATTTTTTTCCGTCCTCTGCCAGAATTAGCTAATTATACAACTCCCATTCAAGGATTATTTTTAACGGGTGCAGGAACTCATCCAGGCGGGTCAATTTCAGGAATGCCGGGGCGAAATTGTGCTCGTGTCTTTCTGCAAGCACAAAAACCGTTTCATCAAGTCTTAAAACAAACTCAAAATTCCTTAAAGTCGGTTTGGCAAGCCTTTGGACAACATGAAACCCGGAGTTAATTTTAGTGATTTTTTATACTTTTAAAAGTTGAAATACGGATATTGTGATGGGTAAAACACTAAACATCCTGAACATTAATTTTTATTCAGGTCAGTAAGCCAATATCAGTCTATCGGGGGATAAAAATTGAATAATTACTTAAATAGCCACTTTGAGTTATAACAGAAGTAGAAGCCAGAAACCCTTTACCAAAAATGCTATGAAGCCAATAGAGCATAGTCCTATGTCTATTTTGATGAGTTCTCGTGAACTGTTAGATCGTTATGCTGCTGGAAAGCGAGGTTTTATTGGAGTAAATTTGCAAGGTGCTGATTTACGAGGGGCTCTATTAAACAGTATTTTACTTTGGCAAGCTAATTTAAAATCTGCGAATTTAAGTGGGGCTGATTTCAGTAATTCTCATTTATTTGCTAATTTAAGTCAAGCCAATTTAAGTCGTGCTAATTTATCCAATGCTAAACTAATTTATGCAGATTTAAGGAAAGCTGATTTAACCTGTGCGAAGTTATTTAAAACGAATTTGAAAGGGGCAGATTTACAAGGGGCAGATTTACGAGGAGCTAAGTTAATTTATACAGATTTGGAAGGAGCGAATTTAAAAGGAGCAAATTTAAGTGGAGTTATTTTATTTGCTGTTAATTTGAATCAAGCGAATTTAGTCGGGAACGATTTAAGCCACACGACATTGATTAAAACTGAAATTAAATCGGCTATTTTATCCGAATCAAAACCCATAGAATAGCAAGCTACCCACATCAAAAACTTTTAAGGATTACATATTATTCCTCTCCCTGTCGTACCCAAAAAAAAATCACCCGCATCTACTCAATCGGATCAGGGATCTAACCCAACAACAAAATTTAAACCCGTTAAATTAATATCAAAAGTCGGAATTCCTGAAAATTCTCCGCCAAGTTGTTTTTGAAATCAAGCAGTAGTACAAGGGATTTTGGGTTCAGAAATACTACGGGTACAAACCACGCAATCAATATCACTCAAGGATAATCCCGCCTCCTCTAATGGTTGTTGGCTGGCCATTGATCCCCTTTGAGACGCAGTTTCATCTTGACCAAAATGAGGAACTTGACCCCTGATTTTCCTTCCCTCCAAGCCGCTTCTAGTCTTAACTGTTGTCCTAATTGTTCCGCAGTCACTCAGGCTAAGTTCTGAGTACCGGGGGAAACGTTTAAGGTTTCTGTCGTGAACTGGGGAAGATTATTCAAAGGTCTACGGCTGATCACCAGCCGGCGATTGACTGTACTAATATTTGTTAAGCCAATCATAAAGTTTAAACCGTGTAGGCAAATTTAAAGATTAACTTTAGATTTCTTTGAATCCTTCTTTTCAATTTCTAATTCTCGCCTCAAAAATGTTGCGGGGGATGAAAAAGCTATGGGGAAGAACAGAAATAAATTCAACTCAATTCTCAGGTCTAAACCGTCCCATGGGTCACGTTCAAACTGGGTCAACGAGCTTCACTTTTAACTTAGGGGGGGCTATCCGATTACAAACGACTGCTGACTGGACGCCTGGGGTTGGTAGAATTTTAAAAAATGACTGTTTTGCCCACTAGACCTAAAGTTTCTCCAGGTGGTATGCTCAAAGCTGGAAAGCGGATTCAAAGTTAACCCTTCTTTTCCAGACGAGGAGGATGAAAACCCAATCTGTCGAAGATTAGCTCATAAAACCGAGAATATATGCTAAAATCAAAATTGAGAGTTCTTCAGTTTTTGGGCAAATTGCTCAATGCAGAATCGAACGATTTTCAAGGGTGTGGGGAAGAAAGAGGTATACAACTCCAACTTGTTCTGGCTGTGTTTCCCTTGCTTGACGATTTCCCCAGATTGATCCTTTGTTCTGAATATGACTCGATAGAAACTAGCACCTATTGACAAGATCAGAATTTAGCATCAAGCTTGCATTCAATCTTAAAATTTATTAGGTTAAATTTGATATGGTACCCAGAGAATTTCTAAAGACTGTCGCTGCGAGAGTTGGAATTTCCGACAATGAACTGGAAGTAATGGCACGGGCAATCCAGGGAGAACCAATGACCACGATTTCCAAGCATTTAGGTGTTCGCAAGGATGCCTTACAAAAACGCTTGGGAGAAGTGTATAGGAAGTTAAACATTACTGGGGCTGGCCCAGGAAAGTTAGCCAAACTTCAGCAACGATTGTTAGCAGAGTACCAATCGGAAGGTCATCAAATTGGCGGGGGCATGAATGGCCAATCCGGCCGCAAAAAACGGCTTTTGGGCGGTATGGATTCCCAAGGTTTGAGTAGTAATGTTCAAATCGATTGGGGCAATGCACCCCGACTCGGTGCCTTTTATGGTCGTTCAGAAGCGTTAGTCACTTTAAAACAAGGATTAGTCGCTGAACGGGCCCACCTGATGATGGTACAAGGGATTGGCGGCATTGGAAAAACCGCTTTAGGGGTGAAATTAGTTCAGGAAATTGCCCCGGATTTTGACCAAGTGATTTGGCGTTCCCTGCGAGACAAACCTTCTCCGAGTGAGTTTATTGCCTCCGCCTTTCCCAATATTGCCCAAACCCCGTTAGCGTGGGATGATTCCGAAGAAATCACTGAATTCATCAAAACCCTCTCTAATTCTCGTTATTTATTGGTGATTGATGAAGTTGAATATATCACGCAACTGGGGAGTCAAGATGCGGCGTTCAAGAGTTATGAATCCCTCTGGCAACAAATTAGTGAATCTTCCCCGCGCAGTAGTATTTTATTAATGGGTTGGGAAATTCCCCCAGAGTGGCAACAATTTGCGTCTAAACCTCCTTTACAGTTAACCGGATTATCAGAACAAGACGCTCAACAATTGTTGCTTTCCGGTCAAGAAACGCTGTATTTAGATGGAAAATACCTCTCGGAATTAGTTCACTTATGTGGAGGCAACCCTTTAATTTTACAATTATGGTCGTCTAAAATTCCCGATTTAACCATTGGCAACCTTACGAAATTAATCAAGCAAAACACCTTAGTGATTGAAGAATTGGTGCGTCAACATCTGCGTAGTGATCAGGAATTGTCAGAGCTTGAAATTCGTTTAGTTTGTTGGTTAGCGGTGAACCCCAAACCTGCCACCTTAAGTGAATTAGCCACAGATTTGATCCTTTCGGAAACTGAAACGGAAGTTCAACTGTCTTTAGATTTCTTAACGGAGCGATCGCTATTAGAAACAACTCCCGGTCAACCCACCGCCTATACCATTAATAGTCATTTCAAAACAGACATCTGGTATCAATTGATGGGTAAATCCTTCAATGAACTGGGTTATAAGCACTATTTAGAAGGAGAATTCCTATCGGCGAAAACCGATTTATTACAAGCCGTCCGTTATCACCCTAACTTAAGTGCAGGTCATTATAATCTAGGGTCTACCTACGAAAAATTAGAACAGTTTGAAGCCGCCAAAAAACATTATCAAATTCTAGCCGATGTTGATAATAATCGGGCAGCCCAAGCCGCCGTTAATAATTTAGCTCGGTTGGAAATTTTAGAAGGTAAAACCCGCGACGCCATTGATAAATTAGAAAAAACCCTTGCCCAAGTTAAAGACAAAGGCGTCAGATCGGCTTTACATAAAAATTTGGGTTGGGCTTATTTCCTCCAAAATAATCCCAAACAAGCCGAAGTGGAACTTCGTCAATCGTTAGATTTAAAAGAATCTAATGTCGTGGCTTACTATATTCTGGCTCAAGTTTTAGAAGCTCAAAACCGAAATAAACAAGCCTTAGTGTTTTGGGAAACCGCTTTAGAACAAGATCAAGCCGATCAACAATCTAACGGTGTCACCTGGCGCTTACCTGAATTACTCACCTGGCGGATGATGGCGCGTCAACGGTTACAAAAAGAAGGCTAGATTTTAACCGGGTTTCGCTCTCCCCCCTAAGAGAAACCCAGAGGGGGGAGTTTCGAGGTGAGAGTGTCTAACAATCTAATCTAACTCTCTCCGACCTTCTAACGCCCGTGTTAAGGTAATTTCATCCGCATATTCTAACTCCCCTCCCATCGGTAAACCAAAGGCAATGCGGGTGACTTTGGTAAAAGGTCTTAACAGTTGACCTAAATATAATGTTGTCGTTTCTCCTTCAACACTAGGACTAATCGCAATAATCACTTCTTTAATTTGTTGTTGACTCACCCGACGCACTAAAGGTTGAATCGTTAATTGTTCGGGGCCAATACCATCCATCGGTGAAATTACCCCACCTAAAACATGATATTTCCCTTTATATTCCCGTGTTTTTTCTAAAGCAATCACATCACGGGAGTCGGACACCACACAAATCGTCTCCGGGTCACGTTGAGGATGACGGCAAATCTCACAAACAGGTTCAGCCGAGAGGTGAAAACAAACCTGACAAAAACCGACTTGCTGTTTAGCATCTAATAACGCCTGTGCTAAGGCTTGCACATCCTCATCAGGACGCTTAATCAGATGAAGGGCTAACCGTTGGGCTGTTTTTGGCCCCACACCAGGTAAACGTTGTAATTGCTCAATTAAGCGAGCTAAAGGACGAGTATAAACCGTCGGACTGCCTCCAATTCAACGAAACGTAGTCAGCTTTTCAGGGCTTTCTTCGAGTTCTCAAGAACTGACTCCGATTTTACCGTAATTTTTGAACTCAGCGTGCCAAGACAGGGGTTAAGGGTCAACCGTCCACCTGGAATTGATTGATTCGCTTTCTGCATAGAAACTATTCTGAATCAGTTTTGATTGTTGGAAACGGTGTAACTAAGCTTAAAGACAACCTGCGAAACACGAATATTTGATCAAGTCCGTATGTTTGAATTAATCCCCTTTCATAAATTTCGGGATACTCCGAGTGTCCGTTTTTTTGATATTACCATTCCCAATTCAAACGCCCGTGATTTAGTTTTTCATGAAGGGCCAGCCATTAGTCCCAATAATACTGACGCCGGATATTGGCAATTTTATCTCCATCCGCATCAAGAAGATAATTTGTTAGCCGTCAGTGGCGGACGGACTTTTTATTTAGTGAATTTTGCTTGGAAACATCCCTATCATATTGTTAGATTAGATGCCAATCGTCAGATCTTAAGAATTCCCCCCGGAACCTTCCATCGTTCTGTTTCTGACCCCGATGGTTCTTTGGTGTTAAATCAAGCCGTTAGAACCGCAGAAGCCACTGTTGCCAGCGAGTTTCGGGTTTATAATAGTTCTGAAATTCCCCGTTTACTTCGAGTTACCTCTAAGTTTGGGCCACCACCGATTTTACATGGCTTTGACGATGAACGGCAAGTCGCTTAACTTGAGAAACTGGGTTTTTCTGGGAGAATTCAATCATATGTGAAGTACCCAACGCCAACGTTTTACTTTTGGCGTTGGCTTCGTCGCTGACAAAAGCCTCCCTTAAAACTGGGTTTAAGATGGGTCTTACTTCGTCTCCAGAGGCTAAAACGCCACTTCCTGACGCTAAAAAATAGTCCCGCTTTTTGATAAAAACCCAGTTTCTTCGAGAAACCGCGTATCAATCATCATAGGTTTGAATCAAATAAAATCCAATATTCTCCAACTTGAGGAATATTTTTAAGGAAAAAGATATTAAACAGGAAAAAATTATGGCTAATCGAACTAAAGCATCAAAAAGAAATAAAAATAAACCCGTTCGTAATCAACAATTGATTCAAGATATTAAAGATGAGATTGCCTTAAATCAAAGTGAACCGACCTGATTTTTTGATGTATTTATAATAACAAGTTTTCTAAGTATAAACACTAGGTCTAGGATCAGACTGGACTGATTGCCAACGTTTAAGATATTGCCCCATTTAATGTTAAACAGGATTTAATTTCGATTGCTCAAACCTGATCCAGACACAAATCTGTCCTGTATTTCTCTGGAGAGTCCTCTTCCTCGATTAAGATAGATAGTCACAGTGTCATAGCAGGGAACCGCTTAACCGAGAGGAAAAAGCAACAAGTGTTAGCTTTCAGCATCAGTTTTTGTCCGAACTGTTCTAGCGACTGCTATCAAAACAAAATCATCTGATTGGGGATGGTTCACTCACTGTAGTTGACTCACTAAAATTAATGACTATGATTCATTCAACTGATTGGCGTTCTCAGTATGCGGGTCTACAGGGTTTTGCAGAAATCTGGCCAATTTTAGACCAAAATGTAGGTCAAATGATTGCCTTACATGACCCTCACGGAAAACCGGAAGTTCGCCTCACCTATTCTCAACTGTGGCAGCAAATTCAACAATTTGCCATCGGATTACAAAACTTGGGAATTGAGGCGACAACGGAGGGACTTCCGCCCCGTATTGCTTTATTCTCTGATGATAGTCCCCGATGGATGATTGCTGATCAAGGTATCCTGACCGCAGGGGCGGCGGATGTGGTGCGGGGGGCAACGGCTGATCCGTTAGAATTAACTTATATTCTCAAAGATAGTGGCAGTACGGGTGTCGTTCTCGAAAACTTCGGTTTGTTAAAAAAATTACGTTCCCAAATTGACGATTTACCGATTCAATTTGTAATTTTACTGTCTGATGAAACGCCTAATCCCCGTGATTTACCGACAATTCCGGTTTTAAATTTTAACCAACTCATGGAAAAGGGAAAAAATGGAACCTTCAAACCCGTTCAGTATGTTCGGGACGCTTTAGCCACACTCCTCTATACTTCAGGAACCACTGGAAAACCGAAAGGAGTCATGTTAACCCATGAGAATTTACTGCATCAAATTAATGCTATTCCTGATGTGATTCACCCTGATCCAGGTGAAGTCTTTCTCAGTTTGCTTCCCACTTGGCATACGTTAGGCCGTACCGGACAATATTTTTGTTTATCCCAAGGTTGCACCGTTGTTTATACAAACATTCGTTATTTTAAGCAAGATTTAAAAGAATTTAAACCCCATTATATGGTGAGTGTTCCGCGAATTTGGGAATCAATTTATGAAAGTGCACAAAAACAATTTCGAGAACAACCTGCTACTCGACAAAAAATTGTTAATTTCTTCTTTTCCATCAGCGAAAAATATATTTTAGCTCGTCGCATTGTTCAAGGATTAACCTTAAGTTTAGATTCGCCTTCAACCTCTGAAAAATTCCTCGCCCAGTTGCAAACTTGGATATTCGCGCCGATTCATTATTTAGGCGATCGCTTAGTTTATCAAAAAGTTCGAGAAGCTACTGGGGGACAATTAAAATTTGCCATTAGTGGCGGCGGCTCCTTAGCGATGCACTTAGAAAATTTCTATGAAATTGTCGGCATTAATTTATTAGTTGGATATGGTTTAACAGAGACTGCTCCCGTATTAAGTGCCCGTCGAGCATGGTATAATTTACGCGGGTCATCGGGTAAGCCCATTCCCCAAACTGAATTCTGTATTGTTGACCCGGAAACCCACCAAATGTTGCCCAGAGGTCAAAAAGGGTTAGTGTTAGCCAGGGGGCCACAAATTATGAAAGGGTATTTTGAAAATCCCGAAGCCACGGCCAAAGCCATTAACTTTGATGGCTGGTTTGATACCGGAGATTTAGGTTGGTTATCTCCAAATAATGATATCATATTAACCGGTCGGGCAAAAGATACGATTGTGTTAACCAATGGTGAAAATATTGAACCCCAAGCCATTGAAGATGCTTGTTTACGCAGTCGTTATATTGACCAAATTGTGTTAGTCGGTCAAGATCAAAAATGTTTAGGGGCTTTAATTGTTCCCAATTTAGATGCCTTAAAACAATGGGCAATTCAACAAAATTTAACCTTAAAATTACCGGAAGAACCCTTAACCCAAACTCAAGAAATCACCTTAGACAGTCCTGCGGTTCAAAACCTATTTCGAGAAGAACTCAACCGGGAAGTGAAAAACCGCCCCAGTTATCGAATTGATGATCGCATTGGCCCGTTTCAACTGCTTGCAGAACCCTTCACGATGGAAAATGGACTATTAACCCAAACCTTGAAGGTCAAGCGTCCCGTTGTAATGGAACGCTACCGCGATATGATTAACAAAATGTATGAAACCGTCACCCGTTAGTAGTCAAAGGTGAATCGGAACCGATTAACTCAGGATAGCCGTCACCGTCCTACACATCCTTGTGTCATGCTGTCGGTGAACGGTTGTGTGCAGGCGACGTGCGCGTCGCCTTTACGTTGCACGGGTGACGGAAGACTGACAACGGAAAGGCATAACAACTTATGGACAATACCCGACAATTACTGTTAAAACGACCGATTAATGTTAAGGCGGTGGTGACACCCCGTTGGAAAGAAGAAGCTCAACAGCAACTTCAAGTCCAAATTAATCAAATTGATAGTCAGTTGCAACAGTTAGAAATGCAAGGACAACGCATGATTGCAGAAATTAAACGTACTAATCTGCAACCCCTTGGCCCCGATGCCTTGCAACAAGTCGAAGAAATCCAAGTTCAGGTGAATGAACGGAAAAGCCAACTCTTAGATCAAAAAAATCAAAATTTGCAACAACTCCAACAAGTTCAAACCTTAGAACTTGAACAAGAAGTGAGTCAAGGACAAATTGAAAGCATTTTTACCGTTGCAGAAGGTGACAATTTGATCAATAAAATGCAAGTGGAAATTCTGCTGCGAGATGGTGTGATTGAAGCCATTCGCGGAGACCTTTAAAAAGGGTTGTCCGTTGACGGTTAATCAGGATCAAAGAATGGGTATTTGCAAGGATTAATTGGAAATCACCAACGGTCAACACTCAACACTAATTTCACGTTTAAACTTTATTTCTTTGAGCGCTTATGGCAATTCATGAAATTTTTATGCCCGCCCTGAGTTCCACCATGACGGAGGGTAAAATCGTTTCTTGGCAAAAATCCCCCGGTGATAAAGTGGAAAAAGGGGAAACGGTTTTAATCGTTGAGTCGGATAAAGCTGATATGGATGTGGAATCCTTTTATGAAGGATTTTTAGCCACCATTATTGTTCCGGCCGGAGAATCTGCCCCGGTGGGTAATACGATTGCTTTAATCGCCGAAACCCAAGCCGAAATTGAACAAGCTAAACAAAAGGCATCTTCTCAAACTGCCACAACAACAGCCCCAGCCCCTGTGGCTCAAGCGGTGGCAGCCAGTTCTGCAACCACCGCAACCGTTACCGTCGCACCTCCGACAACGGCACGCAATGGCAGAATTGTGGCTTCTCCCCGGGCGCGGAAATTAGCTAAAGAACTGAATTTGGATTTAGCGACATTAACGGGAAGTGGGCCTCATGGCCGTATCGTCGCAGAGGATGTGCAAACTGCCTCTGGACGTTCGACCCCAGCACCAACGGTTCAACCTCAAGCAGCCCCTGCACCTGCGGTTCACAAGCCTCTCGCCCCGGTTCCCGCGCCTGCTCCAGCCGCTGTTCCTTTGGGTGAAGTTGCCCTGATGAACACCTTGCAAAATGCCGTTGTCAGAAATATGACGGCGAGTTTATCGGTTCCGGTGTTCCGGGTGGGATATACCATCACAACGGATGCTTTGGATCAATTGTATAAACAACTAAAATCCAAAGGCGTCACGATGACGGCGTTATTAGCAAAAGCTGT
>NZ_JBJUDF010000173.1:0-3752 GCF_046067725.1 Planktothrix sp. | reverse complement strand
GTTATACCTTCCGGGTACGGGAACAGGAGATTAAGGTCGTTGAACGGGGCGACAACCCGAATACAGAACGGCGGAAATTAGAAACAGCTATTGAACAAGCCAAATTAGAAGTAGAAGCGTTACGGGCGAAAATTCATGGTCGGGGTGATCCCGGTAAAGCGGCGATTTTTGCAGCCCATCAAGAATTATTAGAAGATCCCGAATTAATGGAAATTTCGACCAGTGCCATTGATAAGGGAAACAGTGCCGCTTTTGCCTGGAAACAAACCTTTACCAATAGTGCAGAAGAATTAGCAAAATTACACAATGAATTATTATCTCAACGGGCAAATGATGTCCGAGATGTGGGGCAACGGGTGTTAAGAATTCTCACTGGAGTGAATTCAACCAAGCCAATTTATCCGAATCAGACAATCTTAATTGCTGAGGATTTAACTCCTTCGGATATGGCAACGTTGGATCGATCAAAAGTAATTGGATTTTGTACCGTTGCGGGAGGAACGACTTCTCATGTTGCGATTTTAGCTCGTTCTCTGGGAATTCCTGCGATCGCCGGAACCGAAGCCCAAGTCTTAGATTTAACCGACGGAACTCCGGTTATTTTAGATGGTAATAAAGGGACATTAAAACTGAATCCAACTTCTGCAGAAATGGAACAGGTAAAAGCCTTACAAATTAAAATTGCCGAAAAGCGGAAAGCGGATGTTGCTAATGGGATGAAACCGGCTATGACTCAAGATGGATATCGGATGGAAGTGGTAGCTAATATTGGCAGTAAAATAGAGGCTGAAACTTCAGTGCAATTAGGCGGAGAAGGAGTCGGTTTATTAAGAACTGAATTTATCTTTATGGATCGCTCATCTGCCCCCACCGAGGATGAACAAACTGAAATTTATAGCAGTATTGCTCAGGTATTAGGAAAAGAAAAACCGTTAATTATTCGGACGTTAGATGTGGGAGGAGATAAACCGTTACCTTATTTACCTATTCCTCATGAAGAAAATCCCTTTTTAGGAGAAAGAGGCATTCGAGTTGGGTTTGATCGTCCTGAAATTTTAAGAACTCAGTTAAGAGCCATTTTAAGATCGGCGACTTCAGGAAACTTAAAAATTCTGTTTCCCATGATTGCTCGTTTAGAAGAAATTAAAATGGCAAAAGCTATGTTAGAAGAAGAACGAGAAAAGTTAAAAACTCCTGCGGTTTCAGTGGGCATTATGGTCGAAATTCCAGCGGCGGCGATGATGGCTGAACAATTTGCGAAAGAAGTCGATTTCTTTTCCATCGGAACTAATGATTTAACCCAATATACGTTAGCAATGGATCGAGGACATCCTAAACTTGCGCCATTCGTTGATGGTTTAAATCCGGCTCTTTTAAAATTAATTGATTTAACTGTTAAAGGTGCAAATCAACAGGGAAAATGGGTGGGGGTTTGTGGAGGAATTGCCAGTGATTCACAAGCGATTCCATTATTAATTGGTTTGGGAGTGAAGGAATTAAGTGTGAGTGTTCCGAGTATTCCCACGATTAAGGCACAAATCCGAGAATTAAGTTTGGTTCAATGTCAAGAATTAGCCCAAAAAGCGTTAAATGCAGAAACGGGGGCTGAGGTTCGGGCACTTGTAGAGGCGGGGTAATCCCCCCGTAATCAGTGATTAGTCAACCATAAACTGTCAACAAAAATTATGTTCAAAAACGCTTTTTCTTTATTACAAAAAATGGGAAAGTCTTTGATGCTTCCCGTTTCTGTTTTACCGATTGCTGGTTTATTATTGGGGTTAGGAAGTGCTCGTTTAATTGAATTACAAAATTTGGCATCGGGAACCATTAGCTCTCCTAAATTTTGGTGGCTACCAGATTGGTTAGCTACGATTATGAAGGTTTCAGGAGATGCTATTTTTGGAAATTTACCGATTATTTTTGCCATTTCTGTTGCCATTGGATTTGCAGAAAATGATGGGGTTTCTGCCTTAGCTGCAACGGTAGGATTTGTGGTTTTTGTCGCTTCTTTAGGGGCAGCTTCTACTCATTTATTTGGGGTTAATCCCGATGAATTAGCAACTGTAATGGGGATTCCTTCGTTAGATACGGGGGTATTTGGTGGTTTAATTATGGGCTGTGTTGCAGCTTATTTATTTAACCGTTTTTTCAGAATTCAACTTCCCCAATATTTAGGATTTTTTGCGGGAAAACGATTTGTTCCGATTATTACCTCCTTTGCAGCGATCGCAATGGGAATGTTAATGAGTGTGATTTGGCCCCCCATTGGACACGCCATTTCTACGGCTGCAAATGCGGCAGCATCGGGAAATAATGTGAGTCTGACGGCGGCAATTTATGGGGTTGTAGAACGTTTATTATTACCCTTTGGATTACATCATATTTGGAATGTTCCTTTCTTTTTTCAAATTGGTTCTTTTACTGATCCCATCACTAACCGAGTTGTTACTGGAGATATTAATCGCTTTTTTGCAGGCGACCCAACAGCCGGAATTTTAGGGGGGGCTTATTGGTTCAAAATGTTTGGTTTACCTGCTGCTGCGATCGCCATTTGGCGGGCAGCAAAACCCCAAAATCGGGTGGTAACAGGAGGGATTATGATTTCTGCTGCCTTTACCTCTTTTCTAACCGGAATTACTGAACCGATTGAGTTTTCATTTATGTTTGTCGCCCCGGCTTTATATGCAGTTCATGCGTTAATGGCAGGGTTTTGTGATTGGTTATTTATCGCCTTGGGGGGAAGGATGGGCTTTACCTTTTCTCAAGGATTTATTGACTTTTTCCTGTTTAATGGTTTAGGAACAAAAGCTTGGTTAATTCCCGCTTTGGGGCCGTTTTTTGCCGCTTTATATTTCTGTGTGTTTTACTTTGGAATTCGACAGTTTAATTTACCAACTCCGGGTCGAGAAGAGGAAGTACAACCCTTAGAAAATATTACATCAGCAAGCGGAGTTGGTAGTTTAGCAATGGAACTGGTCAAAGCCTTTGGCGGACGCAGTAATATTGCGAATTTAGATGCTTGTATTACTCGGTTACGCATCACTGTTCAGGATATGAAAAAGGTGAATAAAAGCCGACTCAAAGCGTTAGGTGCGTCGGGAGTTTTAGAAGTGGGAAATAATGCTCAAGCGATATTCGGCCCCCGTTCAGAAAATTTAAAAACGGATATGATCGAATATCTAAAAACGGCTGGGCCAGAAGCCGATATTGTGGAAGATTTTTCATCTGAAACTTTATCGGTTAATGACTTATCAAATCCGATGATTTCACCCACAACAAGTGCAGATGCACCGACAAAAGATCAAATTGAGACTATTATTATTGCTTTGGGAGGAAAAGTGAATATTAAAGCGGTTGATGCTGTCGCCTTAACGCGATTACGAGTTCAGGTTATTGATAGTAACCTGGTGGATGAAGACGTATTAAAAGCCGCAGGCGTGGAAGGAATTCTGCGTTTACCGGATGGAATCTTGCATCTATTAGTTGGTTTAGGTGCAGAACAATATGCAGCCCAAATTAACAATTAAGGGCTTAAATGGTTAGATCGCAAGTCTAAATGATTGATAATCAAAATCTGTAGGGGTTGGGAAACTAAGTATCAAGAGGGTTGGGAGACCCAACCCCTACGGTAAAAGATGACAACCTCGGCGCGGTTTACTATAGCTGAGGGTGGTACATCTCTACAAAGGTTAAATCTCTTTAGCAATTAATTATTTTTGTTCTCTCCTTGTAATAACCAAAAACCACTAAAG
>NZ_JBJUDF010000172.1:0-9285 GCF_046067725.1 Planktothrix sp. | reverse complement strand
TTTAGCATCTTGAATTTCCGCTAAAACTTGTTCTTCAGCTTCTTTTTGAATGCGTTCTTTTAAAGCCATTGCTTCGGCTGGCCCTAACGCAATATGACGTTCAACATGATGGGCTATTTCATGACCAATAACACAAGCAATAGCCGAAGAATCTCCCGCTAATTGATCTAAAATACCTGTATAAAGGGCAATTAAATTAACTTCTGTTGCAAAGGCATTAATATTATATTCATTCACAATTCCAACCCGCCAAGGGCTATTATCTAAGCCATTTGCTCTGGCAATTCGTTCAACAACTCGATAAATAACATAAACATCTTCAGGAAGTTCTTCTCTGGCTTGTTTATAACGGTCATCAGTAGAGGGATTTTGAGCAATTAAAATCGAGTTGGGATGGAATGATTCTGCTAAAAGAGGCGAAGGGAAAAATAACGAACCCAGACAAGCTAAAATTGCTAATTTCTGAGTAGAATACAACCCCTGAAACATAACTGCACCTCCAGTGAAACCACAAGCGATGATTTGTAAATTGAGTTAATTTTAACACTTCAGATTGCTTTTGTCTAGGATAAATTAGACCAATTATTCACCAGAGATAAAAATGACGTCAAAACGTTTACAAAATTTTATAGTTAACCTTTCATCCAAGAGTTACGCTTAAAAATCCACAGTTGCAATAACAGAGAAATGGACTATTTAACAGAGTGGACAAAAAGTGGCGTTGACGCAGAACTTACCCAACTGAACGTAATTCCTTTGGATGGGTATCGTCCGTTAGATTATCTTCTCTATGCTGATACCCTTCCGCGATTAAATACAGGTCGTTTATCCCAACCCATTCTTAACCGTTATCAACACCTTTATGATGGGGGGTGGTGGTGTTCTGGGATTGATATTTTGACCGGAAATCCTGATTTATGGGGGTGTTTTAAACCGGTTAAACCTCGTTTAACTTCAGATGAACGTAAATATATTAAATATGAACATCCTCCCCATACACCTACGGGAATTTTTGCCTTAAGAATTACTCAAAATATCTGGGAACGAATCTCTAAAAAATATTCGATTAAAATTCAACCTTCAGATATTCAACCTCATCAACCGGATTTAGGATTCTGGCGATGGGTCATTCAACATCCCGAACTGCCATTATGTATTACAGAAGGAGCTAAAAAAGCAGGCGCATTATTAACAGCAGGATATATCGCTATTGCCCTTCCTGGGATTCATAGTGGCTACCGAGTCCCCCGCGATCAATATGGAAATAAAATTGCTAAACCCTTTTTAATTGAACAGTTACAGCAATTTACTTATCAAAATCGTAAGATTTATATGGTATTTGATCAAGATACTAAACCTCAAACAATTAAAGCTGTTAATTTAGCCATTTATCAAACAGGATCTCTATTAAATCAGGCAGGGTGTTCCGTCTATATTGTTAACTGGAATCCAAAACTAGGGAAAGGAGTTGATGATTTAATTTCAGCACAAGGTCAAAACAAATTTGATCAAGCTTATCAAGCTGCTACTTCCTTAGAAAATTGGAAAGCATTTTCCTATCATCGCTTAAATTATCTAGCTGATATAAATCTAAATACTCGTTATTTATCCTCTATAAAAATTCCTAAGACTGCTAAATTAATCGCCATAAAGTCCCCCAAAGGTAGTGGAAAAACGAAACGATTAGAAACTCTTGTTCAAGAAGCCATTAAACGAGGACAATGGGTTTTAGTTATTGGTCATCGAGTTCGACTGGTTGAAGCACTATGTCAACGGTTTGGATTACAATATATGAAATCCCCTATTATATCCCCTGATTCTGGTTTAGGATATGGATTATGTATTGATTCTTTGCACCCTAATTCTAGTGTTCAATTTGAAGCTAAAAATTGGTCAAATGGACTGGTTATTTTAGATGAAGTTGAACAAGTGTTATGGCATGGATTAAACTCAGAAACCTGCCAAAATCATCGGGTTTCTATTCTAAAATCATTAAAAACCCTCATGCAAAATGTTTTAGGTGGCAAGGGTCAAGTTGTAGCTTGTGACGCTGATTTAAGTGATACATCGATTGACTATTTAACGGCTTTATCTGGTGTGCATCTCCAACCTTTTATTATTCAAAATGATTGGCAACCTTCACCGGATGAAGCATGGAAAGTTTATAACTATTTAGGTAAAACTCCTGACCAACTGGTGAAAGACTTAGAACAACATATTGCGGAAGGCGGAAAACCGTTTGTTTGTTTATCAGCACAAAAATTAACCAGTCAATGGGGAACACGAACCCTAGAAACCTATCTCAAAACTCAATTTCCCGATTGTTCAATTTTGAGAATTGATTCAGAATCTTTAGCTGATCCTAATCATGCAGCTTATGGTTCAATGACTAACTTTAATCATTTGTTAAAATCCTATGATATTGTGTTAGCTTCTCCAGCAATTGAAACCGGAGTTAGTATTGAAATTCAAGATCATTTTACTTCAGTTTGGGGCATATTTCAAGGCATTCAATCTGAAAATTCTGTTCGCCAAGCACTCGGACGAATTCGAGGTAATATTCCCCGATTGATCTGGATAGCAAACCGAGGATTTAATCAAGTTGGAAATGGGTCTACCTCGATGAGTTGTTTACTCAGTAGTGGACAACGATTAACCCGTTTAAATATTCGACTCTTGCAACAATCGGATTTTGAAGGATTAGATGATTTAGAAATCGGATTTCAAGCTGAATCTTTACTGTGTTGGGCAAAAATGGCAGTGCGATTTAATGCAGGAATGGAAAATTACCGAACCACAATTTTAAGCGGACTAATAACAGAAGGTCATGAAATTATTGAAATTCCCGAAGCCAAGAAAAAACCAAAAAATGCGATTAAATCGACCGAAATTTTAAAAACAAAAAGTTCAGAACGTCCTAGTTTAAATGAACTAATTTTAGCGGTTAAAAACCAAAATTATCATGCGGAATGTTTAGCTGTTATTAACTCTCCAAACTTAAGCGACTGTCAATATTATTATCTTCAAAAACAATTAGTTAAAACTCCTGAAGAACGTCGTGCTATTCGTAAATATGAATTAAAATTACGCTATGGAGTGACTGTTACCTCAGATTTAATTACTAAAGATGACCAAGGATGGTATCAACAACTCAGAATTCATTATTTTTTAACCGTAGGTCGTCCCTATTTAATGGGTCGAGATGCCTTAATTGCAAGACGGTTAATGGAACAAGGACAAGGGCATATTTTTGCACCAGATTTTAATCGTTATCAGTTAGGATCGATGATTGGATTGATGGAATTATTAGGAATTCCTGCCTTACTAAAAAATCCAGAAAGAGACTTAAAAAATACTGACCATGACTTACAAACCGTTGCTGAAATTGCTCTAAAAGATCGCAATGCTATCAAAACAATTACCGGAATAGGACTGGCTAAAAATTCGAGTTCTATCACAATTTTACAACGTTTTTTAGATAAAATTGGCTATCGTTTAACTTGTGTTCGGGTGCAACGTCAAGAGAAAAAACGAGTCCGGGTTTATCGGGTTCTTGATCCTCAAGATCACCGAGATCAAATCTTTCAATATTGGTTACAATTAGAAGGACAATATCCAGGTCAGTTTGACACAAGAGTTGCTGAAAATTCTCTCAACCCAACTCCGTTTAAATTTACCCCGAATTATATCCAACTTTCCTTATTCAACTCTTAGTCATTGTGCTTCAGCACTTCTATCCAAAAACTGGGTTTTTACACACAATCTTGTTAATTACCCTAAATCTTTCGATCACAACCCGGTTTCTTTTAGGGGTAGGATAGGTAAACTCTCAAAACCGGGTTTTTACACACAATCTTGTTAACTACCTTAAATCTTCTGATAACAACCTGGTTTCTTTTTGGCAAAAAATAAGTTAAAATTAATAAAGTTGAGAGCATTACTAAACAATGAATACCCTATCAATTCCCACAATTGAACCGCAAACCGTAAGAAAAATTGGTGTCATTGGCGGAGGACAACTGGCTTGGATGATGGGAATAGAAGCTGCATCTTTAGGGGTTTCTTTATTTGTTCAAACCCCCCACACCACAGACCCCGCAGTTCCTTTCGTCGCCCAAACTATTTTAGGTGCAATTGATGACTCCACAGCAACCGCAGAATTAGCAAAATATTGTGATGTTATTACTTTTGAAAATGAATTTGTTGATTTAAACGCCTTATCTCAATTAGCAGAAAAAGGCGTTTGTTTCCGTCCTCGCTTACAAGCTTTATCCTTATTACTCGATAAATATGATCAATTAAGTTATTTAGAAAAAATCGGTTTACCCGTTCCTTTATTTCAACTTTTAACACCAGAAAATGGTAAAATAATTAATCATAATCTCGGTTATCCCGTTGTTTTAAAAGCTTGTCGTTATGGATATGATGGACAAGGAACTTTTATGATTAACAATGCTGAGGAACTCGCCCAAACTTGGGCAAGATTTAACTATCCTCCGATGTTATTACAAAAATTTGTTCCTTTTGAACGGGAATTAGCCGTTATTGCAGCGCGTTCTGTAACAGGAGATGTGGCGGTTTATCCCATTGTTGAAACGGTGCAAAAAAATCAAGTTTGTCATCGAGTTATCGCCCCAGCTAATATTAATAAAAGTATAGCAGAAGCAGCAGAAGCGATCGCAAAAACACTACTCAATAGTTTAGAAGTTATTGGGGTATTTGGAATTGAATTATTCTTAACAACTGAAGGAGAACTATTAGTTAATGAAATCGCACCTCGGACTCATAATTCAGGTCATTTTAGTTTAGATGCTTGTGAAACGTCTCAATTTAAACAACATTTAAGGGCGGTCAGTGGCTTACCTTTAGGAAATACAAGCTTAAACTGTAGTGGGGCTGTTATGGTGAATTTATTAGGGTTTGAAACTGCTAATAGTGACTATTTAGAAAAACGCCAAAAAATAGCCGAAATTCCGAATTCCTTTATTCGTTGGTATGGGAAAACCGAATCTCGTCCCGGTCGAAAATTAGGTCATGTAACCGTATTAATTCACACAGAACCCCATGAAAATATAGAAGAAAAAGCGAATAAAATAGCCGATGAAATAGAATCAATTTGGTACTCGTAGGCTGCGTAATTTCCACGCACGCACCAAAAACTTCGATTATGATTTATCAAAAAAACGTCTATCAATCCTGATTTCAGGATATTATATAACATGAAAGAAAGATTGACACTTAGTACCCATGCCAACCTCTATCTATTATATTCCTATTGATGAATCATTAGGAATGGCTAAACATTATTTTATTTCCTCCGATGGAACCTTTGAAAATTCAATTGGCTGGGGGCCTAATGGTGTTGAATATAAAGGTAAAGGAGTTGAATTAACTCCTGAGCAAGAAAAACGGATTTTAGACTATCCTAAATTGTTTGGAGAGTATAATATTCATCAAAATAATTGTGAAATGTTTGCTTGGTATGTGATGACAGGTCAACAATATTCTGGTCAAATTCAAGATAAAATTCATACAGCTATTGGAGCTTTAGCCGTTTCTTTGGTTCAACCTGTTTTAACAGTTCGTAGTTATGAAAGTTATCAATTAAAGCAGGCTATTGCTAACAAGTTAAATCAAGATTTAGAAACTGCTAGAAAAGAAAAACTGAAACAACAGCAAAAAGAGCGTGATGAATTTTGGCGAAAACGAGATGCCGGTGAATTGTAGATCTAATATTGTAGAAATACTACCAAACACTGATCTTCCTCAGACCATTGAATAATAATCGTGTATTTCATTCTTCTGTTTCCTGATGATTGAGTGTATTTTACTTCCTAACAAATTCGAGGTAACTGTTCTCCACTCAACATATCAATAATTCGTTTCGCCCCAATTGAACTTTCCATTGTCACTAAAGGCGTTGACGTTTTTTTAACAAAACCAATTAAACAAGCTTCTGGTATTTTAGCTTGTAAAATTGATAACGTTTTTTCAATATCTTTCTGAGGAACAAACACCGCAAACCGTCCTTCATTGGCAACATAAAGGGGATCAAAACCTAAGATTTCACACGCTCCTTTAACTTCTTCTAATACTGGAATTGCTGTTTCTTGAATTTCAATTTCAACATGAGCACCGATGGCAATTTCATTTAAGGTACTCGCTAAACCGCCCCGTGTTAAATCCCGTAAACAGTGAATTTCTATTCCTGCTTCTAATAATTTTAAAACCTCATCTGCTACCGGGGCGGAATCACTTTCTATTGTTGTTTCAAACTCTAATCCTTCCCGCACCGCCATAATTGCAATTCCATGTCGTCCTAAATCTCCATTAATAATCACTGCATCCCCCGGTTGAACTGATAAGGGATTAATGGTTAAATGATGTTCAATCATTCCGATACCCGATGTATTAATAAAAATTCCATCCCCTTTGCCTTTATCAACAACTTTAGTATCTCCAGTAACAATTTTTACCTGGGCTTGATCAGCCGCTTTTTTCATCGATATTATAATTTCCCATAACGTTTGAAGCGGTAAACCTTCTTCTAAAATAAAACTTACACTTAAATATAAAGGACGAGCCCCCGCCATTGCTAAATCATTAACTGTTCCATGAACCGCCATTGAACCAATATCTCCCCCAGGAAAAAAAAGAGGATTAACGACATAAGAATCCGTTGTAAATGCTATTTTATTGCCATTTAATTTTAGAGTCGCTGCATCATGTTCAACTTGGTTCGGCTCACCAAATATCGGTAAAAACATCTGGTCAATTAATTGACGCATGAGCTTACCTCCCCCCCCATGAGCGAGTAAAATATAAGGATATTTTTGTATAGGAATGGGACAACTTAAATTAAAGTCTTGATTAGATATCATAGATAGGTTATTAATAGAATTAAAATTAATTATACCTTAAAAATTTCCAAAATAGCAGATGAAACACTTACCTCTTGATCTTTATAAAGCTTGGCTTTATCTCACCCTTTTAGCCTTTGGTTTTATAATCGCTGGATGGCTTTTAACCGCATTTCAGGTGACAAGTTGGATGTGGTTTGTAACCTTAGTGTTGATTCTCCATCTCGCCAAAACAGGTTCCGAAGGCATTGTATTAGGTAGTGCTTGGATCATAGGAATCATCTTTTTTGGTGTTGTTTTCCAGATATGGCCTTCAATCTGGCCGAAAAAGATTCGCTGGAGCTTATTTCCTCATGAGTCAGGGACTCAACCTAAACCGTTGCTTCTTTGGCCTATAGGCTATATGTTACTCTGGCTATTTTCAACTTTACTGCTGCTCGGATTAGCTTTTGCTGATCAACCTTTGCAAACTTTAGGTTTAAATTCAAAACAATCTTTTTACAGTTTAATTTTCTTATCTTGGATTTGTTTAGGAATCGGTGTGTTAATCTTTAAAGGTAACCTATTTAATTTGATTTAAAATAGCCTTTTCTCAGTAACATCCGTATTAAATTTACAAAAATCAAGTATAAATATGGAGATACAACCGTATGAAATCCTTTAGTATTCATCAAGAACCCATTGAAAAAATTCCTTATCATGCAAAAACACCTGAACATTATATTCAAAAAATAGAACCCCAAATTTTATCAACATTTACTCCAGAACAATTAAATGCGATCAGAACAATATTAAATCATGCCATTCCTAAAAATTCTCCTAAAATTGTAGATTTAAGATTTGATGTTGACTTAGTGTTTTCTCGGTTCTATATTGTTTTATTAGTCGGGAAAGAACGTCGAAAAGGTAAACGCCATTACGTTACTCATGGCATCACCAAAGTCGGAAATTTCATAGCAGCAGTTTTTTTACTCATTGGTTTAAACTTAATGGTTAGCCTTTTTATTGGTTTATTCTTTTATTTGCTTAAATCAGCAGTTGGAATTGATTTATTCCGTCAAAGTCACATTATTGATCAAATCAAAAATTTCTTATTTTAATTTTTTGACGAGAAGTAATATGAAATCCTTAAATGTATGCTACCCATCTGTATGATGTAGAGACCTTTCATGGAAGGTCTCTACCTGGGGTTTAGGGAATCATCTATTCTATACAAAATGGGATTTAAGGTTCACTACTCTCTGGGGTTTGAGGTTGTTCAACGGATTTTTGAGCCGCTCGTTCTAATAATTCAGGAATTGTCACAAACGTATAACCTTGTTCTTTCAATTTTTTGATCACCGTTGGTAATGCTTTAATCGTTGCTGAACGATCACCCCCGCCATCGTGCATTAAAATAATGCCACCGGATTTCGCTTGTTTTAAAACATTATTAATAATTTTGTCTGATGAAGATTTCCAATCTTGAGAATCCACTGACCACATGACATTAACATGATTCTGCTTCAACACATAATCCACTAATCCATTATCTAAAACTCCCCCTGGAGGTCGAAAAATCGGACTTTCAACCCCAGTTAATTCTTCAATTAATTCAGCCGTACTGTCAATTTCCTTAGCAGCAGCAGCAGGACTATATTTTTGATAACGATGACTCCAAGTGTGGTTCGCCACAACATGACCCTCATTAACGACAGCTTTAGCAATATCTTTTTGATTTTTTAAAGCCGAACCTACCCAAAAGAACGTTGCTTTAATATTATTTTCTTTTAAAATATCTAAAATTTGAGGCGTGCTGTTAGGCCAGGGGCCATCATCAAAGGTGAACGCAATTAGTTTTTCTTCCCCTGGAATGGTTACTTCTTTAATTGTTTGACCTTGAAATTGTTGGGGAATATTATAACTAAAACGTTGATTTTTTAATTGTTCTAAGTTTTTTTGTAGATTGTTAACTCCTTGAGTCAGTGCTTGATCAATCGTTAATCTTGATGTTGATAACGGTTGAGAAAGTGTTTCTGAGGAAGAAGTTTGAGGTTTTTCAGAAATATTAGGAACAATCCTTTGAGGGGGTAAAGACTTTACGGAAAGGCTTTGTTGAGTGGCTCGATCCATCCTCAGATTAACAGGTAACATCACACCAACGGCAAAACTAGCGGTAGCTGCTACAAGAGCAAATAAGGCAACTTTCTGTTGTCGTAATAGAGGACTATACTGGGCCACGAGATTACTCCTTCACACCAAAATGAATTATAGGATTGAGATTGATCACACTGCATCTCAAAGGTTTACTGATCCACCCGTTAAATCAGAGCTTAGAGATGCATATTTTTAATAAAAAGTCAAGACCCTGATTACAAACGTAATCTTCTACATTTTGAGGGTTTAACGAGAATACCTCTAAAATCCTAATTCATAAGGACACTAA
>NZ_JBJUDF010000171.1:0-8748 GCF_046067725.1 Planktothrix sp. | reverse complement strand
ATGAAATTATAAATACCATAACCGCCCGTAGCAACTGGGGTACAACGCAAAGCTGAAAAAATTAATTGAAAATGTTGCTCTAGCATTTGGGAGGTTGGCAATGAGTGTTTGAGTTGTTTAATTAATGGCTGTACAATCAATCGAATTTGAGATTCAGGAATATTACAGCCACCATTTTCAAAACCAATGGATTGTAACGATAAAATTCACACAGTTGATGTTTTTCTGTATGGGTTCCTGTCAGTTGCCAGGAGTCCATCAAAACCCATGATGCTTCCAGGGAACCTTTTACAACGCCAACCCGATCCGACCATTGGATACGATGAATGACTTTGATTACAGCCATGATACTCAAGGAAGCAAGTGTCCATTTCATGCTCATCTCCGTAAAATGAACCCCAGGGGAGATACCGGACGGGTGGAATCCTCTGTCAGTTACGAAGATTCCTTAAATACAGAACGCCATCATCGGATTGTGCGTCGGGGTGTCAGTTTCGGAGAAGATGACCTCAGCAATGAGCCAGAAACCGGATCAGGAATGCTGTTTTTGTGCTTTCAAGCGAATATTGAAAATCAGTTCAATTTTATGCAATCCGCATGGGCTAATCAAAAAAACTTTGTTAAAGTTAATGTTGGGCCAGATCCCCTGATTGGTCAACCCGCAGCGACTCAACAATGGCCGACCCAATGGGGAGAACCGAATTTTGAAGAACATAGCTTTCAACTGTGGGTGAAAATGAAAGGCGGTGAATACTTTTTTGCTCCTAGTATTAGCTTTCTCAAAACCATTGGACTCTAGTATTGATTGGTTCGGATGTCTCAAACCGAGTCCCTGAAATGCTTTGATTTTTGTTGATCTGGGGTTGAAATCACCCACTTCCAAAAGGGATGACTTGGCCCCTGTTGAAGAATTTTAGAGACTTGCTGTTCTAAACGGCGTTGATCAACTGCAGGAAGTCCGAATAAAATGTTGCGACTATGCCAGACTAAGGTTGCAGTTGTCAGACCTATACATAACCCTAACCCCAAGGCAGCAAAACGATGATACGCTAAACCATAGCGGACAGCCGACCAGGTAAAATGGTTTTGCCAAAGGGCAATTTCTTCCCGCAACGCCCACAAACTCAAGGGTGCTACTGTCGTCCATAAGATTGCGATCACTAACCATCGGGTATAAACCGTGAGTCGATGCAATTGTTGCACTTGAGCCTTAAATGTTGAATCATCTGGTGAAGAGTTTAATCCCATTTCGGCCTCCTGCTGTTTAACTGGATTGGCTGTTTTAATTTTAATAAATGAGGTTTATGAATTAAATTGTTGAGCATAAAACTGAGCGTAACGCTCCCCTTGATCTAATAGTTCTTGATGGGTTCCTGTTTCAAGAATTTGACCGTTTTCTAAGACTAAAATCCGAGTGGCTCGCCTAACCGTTGCTAAACGATGGGCAATAATAAAAACCGTTCGATCTTGCATTAATCGTTCTAAGGCTTCCTGAACTAAGGCTTCTGATTCTGAATCTAACGCCGATGTTGCTTCATCTAAAATTAAAATTCTGGGGTTTAATAAAACGGCTCTGGCGATCGCAATTCGTTGTCGTTGTCCCCCTGATAAATTCACGCCTCGTTCCCCAACTAAGGTTTGATAACCATCAGGAAACTGCATAATAAAAGAATGAGCATTAGCAATTTTGGCAGCGTCTTCAACTTCTTTTAATTCATAATAAGCTTGACCAAAGGCAATATTTTGAGCAATAGTTCCTGAAAATAAGGTAATATCTTGAGGAACAATCCCAATTTGTCGCCGTAGACTTTTTAAAGTGACTTCTTGAATATCAATATCATCAATTTTAATCGCGCCGGACTGACAATCATAAAATCGGGGTAATAAACTCACTAACGTTGTTTTTCCGGCTCCTGATGGCCCGACTAAGGCGACCATTTCCCCCGGTTTAACACATAAATTCAGATTTTCTAAAACCGGTTTATTTTGATCTAAGCTTTGAGAAAAATCGGTTTTAGGATAAGTAAAATTAACGTTACAATATTCGACTTTTCCGGTGACATGGGGTAAAATAAAAGCATTCGGTTTTTCTAATACGGTTGGTTGAACGGCTAATAGTTCAAAAATGCGATCGCAGGAAGCCTGACCTTGTTTAAAATCACTATAATTACTGGTGGTTAAAGAGATTGGATCAATTAATAATGCTACTGCTGCAATATAACTAATAAACCCACTTCCGGTTAAATTTCCCTGAGAAATTTGCCATCCTCCTAAAAAGAATAATAAAATCACGCTCATCGCTTCTAAAAAGCCAACGACCACAAATTGTAATGCTTTCACCTGTTCAGCTAAATATTTAGCTTTGCGGTTTTGTTCGGCTTCTAAACTAAAGCGATTAATTTCATACTCTTCTGCGGCAAAAGCTTGAACTAACCGAATCCCGCCAAATACTTCAGTTAATAACGCTGCTAAATTAGAAACTCGGTTTTGACTATTGCGAGTAAAAGTTAATAGTTTTTCCCCAAACCAACCAATTAAAACCGCCATAAACGGCGCAATAATTAACGTCGCAAAGGTTAATTGCCAATTGAGATAAATCATATATCCCAAAACCACAATTAACTGTAAAATACAAGGAATAAATTGATGAAAAAATTTATTAATCACTTCGCCAATGCGGTCAATATCTTCCGTCAGGCGATAGGCGAGATCTCCTGTTTTTGCTGTTTCAAAATAACCAATATTTAGCCGTTGTAAATGACGATAAACTTGTTTTCTTAACTCCAAAGAAATCGTTAATGCCGCCTTTGCCATCAAGGTATCTTGACCATATTGTACGGTTCCTCGCACCAAGAAAACCACAGCCGCCACCCCAGCTAATTGAGCAATGGCGGTGACATTTCCTTGACCAATATATCCCGCCATTTTCCCCGCTAACCAAGCTAATAACGGCCAAAATACGGTAAAAGCAAGGGTACAAACTAAAGCTTTAGCAATGGTTTGCCATTGAGTCCGAATATAAGGAATTAATTTCCTATAACTAGAAGGTTGTTTTTGTTTCAAGTTGCGATCGCCAAAACACCTTTTTTAACCTATCATATTTTTACACAAAAACCTACTTTAATTGATCGTAAATTGCCCAAATTGCCATTGCTCTTAAATAATGACAGGCGCGAAAGGTTCCAACGGCGGTAATGGCTTCAGGGGTGCGAAATTGTAAGCCATGTTCATAAATTTGTTGAACGACAACCTCCGTTAATTCTAATGCTTCTGCTTTCATTCCCATTTGGATGAAAAACGCAGCTAACCCAAAATTAATTCCTGTCCAAACTTCTAAGGGATGAGTTTCTTTAGGATTAACAGGTTCTCCATTGGGTCTCAGACCATTGGCGGCACCTAATCGTCCATTATGGAACTTTTTAAAACAGGAATTATAGATAGTTTTTAAAGCTAAAATTGTACATTCAGCAGGAACAATATCGGGTAATTCTAATAACTTGGCATAGAATTGACCACATAATTGATCCGCCATGACCACATCAGAACCACTGCCACTATCTAAACGATAATATTCACCATTCCACAACGTTTCTTGATAAAGTGGTTTAGCAGTTTCTAACCAATTTTGATAGGTAGGAATGACAGCATCAGGAGACGGTTGAACACTTTCTGATAATCCGGCTTTTTCTAAGGTTTGACCAATGGCAATCACCGCCTCTAATGCTGCTAACCATAAGCCGCCACAATAGGCACTAATTCCCTGTAATCTCCAATCATCAAAAGTTTGATCCGGTGCACCACTATTTTCAGGAATAGAATCTTGATCTAAATCAAAAGTTTTCAAATAATTTAGGGTTTCAACACTAGCTGACCAACATTCTTTTAAAAAGTCGTAATCTGTTGCGCCAGTAAATAGAAAATCTCGATAGACTTGCAGAACAAAATCCGAGGGTAAATCTTTCCAAAGATTGCAATCTTGATAACTGGTGTAATTGGTTTTTTCCCAAGGATGTTCATTCGGCGCGCCTAAATCATGGGGAGTTGCACCCACAGCTTTTCTAATCGCAGGAGCTTGATTATAACCAATAATTTTAAGGGTATTATCTCCTTGAGAAATAGCACGGGAATAGGCAATTAAAATCGATTTTTCTAACTCTGGCCATAACATTAATAAAGAAAATGAACCGTATAATCGCACATCTAAACTTTCATACCAACAATAATCTAAACATTCTAAAACTCCAAATTGACCGAAAGGATCTCGTTCATCAGCGGCACTCCAAATCGCTCCTCCATCCGTTAGTAAATATAACTCATTAAACAACGCCATTTTAAACCAATTGGGTAAATCTTGACGTTGTAAAATTGGGTTTTGCCAAGCTTCAATTTGTTCTCGCCAAGTGTCAGAATGCTTCATCGCCGTGCGAACCATTGACCACGCATTGCGACCATTCCGACCAAAAAAGTCAGTATAACGACGATAATAATTAATTCCTGATGCAAATGTGGTAACGGGTAAATCCCAGGTTAAATAAAAGGGAATTTTGCGTGTTTTTCCGGGTCGAATCGTAAATTTAACCGCTAACCCAACAGCAATTCGTTCTCCTTCTTTAGCGGGATGTTCACTTTCTTGATCTAATAATGTGCCATCTTCTGCAAAATATTGCCAAATCTCTTCTCCGCTTCCTGTGGGGTTCCAACGAGTTTGATAATACACTTCAACCGCAGGATTTGTAATGGTGGCAATTGCCATTTGTCCGTCCCCTTCCTGCACTTGTTCATGGGTACTCAGACGAGTCATTAAACAACCAATACGATGAAAATCTTCAACCAATCGATTAACACTTCCGGTGCTATCTCCCCATCGAGGTTTATATTCATAAGTCGGACTTCCATCTTCTCTCACTCTAACTTTTGGACTCGCTAAAGTATTGGTAAACCATCCAATTGTATTTTCCCAAGTTAATAAAATACTTAACGTAATGGGTTCATCCGTTGGGTTATGAGCCGTCCATTCAAAAATCGCAATTGGATAACTACTTTCTTGATAATTATTTGCCCAAATAGGAGAAAATTGTTCACAACTTAATTGAGTTGAAAATACATTCTCATAAACAAACCAACTGCGAGGATATAACGCATGATAGGTTCCGGTTTTTTCTGAAGAATTCGTAGTTTTAGGATACCAATTCCAGGCAGATAAACTACCATCTTCCGGTGATTCTGTACAAAGAGAATAGGCTTTTTTCTGACCGTTGATTTCTTCAAAAACGCTAAATTGACAAGCCGGAAGATGGCGAAAAATATGTTCTCCTCCGTCCAAATGCCAAAGGTTAAATTCTCCCCGTGAAGACCGTCCAATACAACCTGCACCCAACCCCCCCAAGGGCATTCCGTGCCAAGGGCCATCATCTAAATTACAGTCGTAGCGAACAGTATAAGGATTTTCCCACCCTAAACCAATAGGGCGACTCCAGGTAGACTCAGGAATATTAGGGATGGGGTTGGGATTGCTCATGGGGTTAATGGTTAAAGGAAATTTACCCTTGGGGTGTTTTGGATTTTCTCACAATTGAGATCAATCGGCAAGAGGAATTTTATTCCCTAGATCGTTTTTTATAATAAAATATCCATAATTCAGCCAAATAATAAAATAAAACAATCCCGATTAAACTTGAGGTTAAATCAATCCAACTAAAGGTACGAGTCGGAATATAAGATTGCATCATTTCTTCTACAATTGTAACTGTAGTAAATAACAACGGCCCCAAGGGAATAAAAATATTATAGATGATAATCTTTTTACCTCCCAGAGCTAGATGGGTTAAAAACGATGCAATTCCATATAAAATAAAGTGTCCATAAATATCATAATTGGGAATTGTTTCTAATAATTGATAGGGTAAATTTCCTGTATCCGCCGCAATGACAATGAGCAATAGCAATAGAAAATACAGGAAGCAGGCTAATTTCCAAAATTTTTGAAATCGTTTCATTGTAAATTCATTGATTCATGATTTATTTCCAATCTAAAACAGCTTGCTTAAAAATTTCGGATGATTAACAGTAGAAATGCCTAATTTTGTATTTCTACCCTAACTTATTTCGCTTCCATCCAATTCTGTCCAGCGTGAATATCCACCACTAAAGGAACACTTAAAGGAAGCACTTGTTCCATAATATTCTTAATTTTGGGTTGAATTTCTTCCCATTCCGTCTCAGGAATTTCAAACACTAATTCATCATGAACTTGTAATACTAATCGAGCTTGATATTGAGTTAATAATTGATGCACTTGTACCATTGCCATTTTAATAATATCAGCACTAGAACCCTGAATGGGAGCGTTAGCAGCAGCCCTTAAAAGTTGGGCATCATTTTGACCCATTTTTTTTCCTAATTGACTTAAATCAATAGAGTTGATATCAATTCCTCTTAAAGTTTGAAGACTGCTTCCTTGAAACTCAAAATAGCGTCTTCTCCCTAATATTGTTTCGACATAACCTTGAGCAATAGCTTGTTTTTTAACGGTTTCTAAATAAGCAAAAACCTGAGAATAACGTTGGTTAAATCGTTCAATAAATTGTTTACCCTCTGAACTACTCACCTTGGCTTCCCGTGCAAATCGTTGGGCTCCCATTCCATAGATTACACCAAAATTAATGGTTTTCCCTAACCGTCGTTCATCTGGGGTTACGGTGTCTTTTTCAAATAATAATTTAGCGGTCACGGTATGAACATCTTGATTATTTTGATAAGCGTCTAATAAAATAGGTTCTTGACTTAAATGAGCTAAAATTCTGAGTTCAATTTGGGAATAGTCGGCTGATACTAATAACCAGTTGGGTTCCGTTGTAAATGCTTTTCTAATTTGGCGTGAAAATTCTGTTTTAATCGGAATATTCTGTAAATTAGGGTTAGAAGATGATAGCCGTCCCGTTGCGGTAATGGTTTGGTTAAAATTAGTATGAATGCGTTGTTGTCCATCAACCATTGTCGGTAACGCGTCCACATAAGTTGACTTAAGTTTGGCTAAGGTTCGATATTCTAAAATAATATCAATAATCGGATGATCTCCTTGTAATTTTTCTAAAACATTAGCATCTGTTGAATAACCTGTTTTCGTTTGTCGAGTTTTTTTTGTATTTAATCCCAACTTTTCAAATAATAGTTGGCTGAGTTGTTTGGGTGAACCTAAATTAAAGGTTTCTTCCGCTAATTCATAAGCTTGATTTTCAATAATTTTTAACTGTTTATCTAATTGTTTTGCCAAAGTCTGCAAATATTCAATATCCAGATGTACTCCACAATATTCCATATCTGCTAAAACACATTCTAAAGGCTGTTCAATATCCCTTAAAAGTTTCAGTAGTTGGGGTTTATTCATCAATTGTGATTTAATTTTTTGTACTAATTGGAAAGTGACATAAACCTGCATTCCGCAATATTCAGCAACTTGATTAATATTAATATCAGCAATAGTTTTACCTTTGGGGACTAATTCATCATAACTAGGAGCAATTAATGCTGACTCTAAATGTCTGAGACTTAAATCAATTAAATTATGATTTGCTTCTGGGTTTAAAATATAATCTGCTAACATTGGATCAAAGACAACGCCTTGTAAATTAATGCCATGAACCCGAAAAATTAACCGATCATATTTAGCATTTTGAAAGGTTTTCGGATAGCGATCACTTTCTAAAATCGGACGTAAAATATCCAAGGTTGTAGTTAAGTTTAAATTCGTTCCTTGGGTATGATTTAACGGAATATAAGCCACATCCGTTGATTCTATTCCCCAACAACAACCAATTCCCACTAATTGTGCTTTTAAAAAGTCTAAAGAAGTTGTTTCCGTATCCCAAGCAACCGGATAATTAGCATCAGTATGCTGTTGTAAAATATTAACTAACTCTTCTAAAGCGTCTGGCGTTTGAATTAAACGTAGTTGAATTTTAGATACAGGACTATTTAACCGTTTCTGTTCTTGATAGGCTGTAGTTTCTTCCGGTGTCCAAAAATCAATATCGTCCCCAATAGTAACGGGATTTTCCACAACTTCCGCTTGAATTGTTCCTTTAAATTGCTGTTGAATTTGATTGATTTTCCCTAAAAACGTTTGAAAGGCTAATTTTTCTAAAATCGGTTGAATTTTACTTTGATCAAACCCTTTTAATTGACATTCTTCTACCGAAACGTCTAACGGAACATCCTGAATAATTCTTGCTAAGGTTTGAGAATGTTCTGCATCAGCTTTTCCTTCCTCTAATTTTGTCCGAGTCGCCCCTTTAATATCTTCAAGATGAGCATAGATATTATCTAAGGAACCATATTCACTTAATAATTTAACCGCCGTTGTTTTCCCAATCCCTTTCACCCCTGGAATATTATCAGATTTATCTCCACACAATGCTTTATAATCAATCACTTGATTCGGATAAATTTGCAATTTTTCATAAACTTGTTGAGCAAAAAATTCTGTAGGAACGCTGCCTTTCCCTGGTTCTAAATGTAAAATACTAATCTGTTTTTCAATATCAATTAATTGAAATAAATCTTGATCGCCCGATAAAACTTTAACTCGATATCCTCCCTGACTTCCAATGTTGGCTAAAGTTCCTAACACATCATCCGCTTCATAGCCAGGAGCCGTCACAATTTTTAAATCAAAGGCTTCTAATAAAACTTGTAAATTCTGTACATCTTCAATAAAATCTTGAGGTGTTTCAGAGCGATCTGCTTTAT
>NZ_JBJUDF010000170.1:0-8901 GCF_046067725.1 Planktothrix sp. | reverse complement strand
TTCTTGTTCATAGAGTTGTTTGGGAAGCATTTAACGGGGAAATACCACAGGGATTGCAAATCAATCACATTGATGGAAATAAAGCTAATAATAGTCTGTCTAATCTTGAGTTGGTGACACCTGCTGAAAATATTCGTCATGCAGTCAAAACAGGATTAAAACAAGGGAAATCAGCCGAAACTAACTCTATGGCTAAACTCACTAATGAACAATATTTGGAAATAATCCATGATCTTGTCAATGGGGCAACCAATCAAGAGGTTGCTGATAAGTATGGGTTACACTCCCGATATATCTCACTGATTCGTCATAGAAAACGTCTGAAGTCTGTTTGGCAGCAATTCGAGAATGAAAATCAAGTCGTTCAAGTTAAAAATAGTTCGGGTTTAAACAGTAAAATTCCTATTGAGCAAAGAATTGAAGCTATTAAGAGACTTCCGACTTGCTCTAATAAGGAATTAGCCCAATGGCTTGATGTTGACTGCTCTGTTATTAGCAATGTTCGTCATAGAAAAACATGGATTGATGCTTGGGAAGTTATTGATTCTAAAGGTGCAACGACTAGCGGCAAAAGCGTAGTAGCAAGTGCTACGAAACGGGGGGCTTCCTATTAGGAAGATGATATAGTCTATTCTGAAAGGTGACTTTCAGCAGTTCTTCACCAGAACGGGCAAGGACTAACGACCCTTGTTGAATATTAAGGATGAACTTTCTCATGTTCGGTTATTCCAAAAATTGATTCCTGAAGCCATGCAAGTGTTTACGCATTCCGTTGACCAAATTTATGAAATGTTCAATACTGCCGTTGAACATGAATGTAAATGGACTAATCATATTGTGGGCAACAATATCTTAGGAATCACGGAATCTAGTACCGAACAATACACCAAATATCTAGCCAATATTCGGTTGCGTTCTATCGGTTTAGAACCTCTTTACACCGATAAAAAGTACAGTAAAAGTCCCTATACCCATTTAGAACGCTTCTCTGATACTAAAAAAGAAGCGCATACTAAAGCTAATTTCTTTGAAGCCAGCGTCACCAGTTATGTGATGTCTTCCGGCGTTAGCGGTTGGGACGAAATTTAACCTCTCGTAGAGACGCGCCATGGCGCGTCTCTACCGTTGGGATAAAATTTGTGTCACCATAGAGAGAATAGCTTTCTAGCACTATTTGCTCGAACTCTGTATGAATACTATCCCTTCTACAACCGAGACTCTCATTCCCACAGAAAGACTCAAGAATTTAATTAATCAATCGATTACAACTCTCGAAACTTTGCTTCAAAATGAACAAGTTTCTCCCTCAGAACGAGCGAATATTGCTTTAAAAATATTAGAAATGGCGGGATGTTCTTCTGTTACTCCCCTTGAACTTTTACAATCTCCTTCTCTGCTGAGTTCATCTTCAATTTCTAACGCAGCTCCTGTTCCCCAACTTGCTGCAACGACCGTTGAAGTTCTCCCAACTTCAGCACCTATTATTCCTGAGAATAACCTAACAATTTTACCTGCTAATTATGTCCAAATTGAAAATTTTTTATCCCCTAAAGAACACGAAGAAGCCTTAAAAATTGCTTTAAAACAACCCGGTAAATTTGTCGGTTCTAAAACGACGACTCAAGCTACTAATTATCGTAAATCTTCTATTTTATATGCAACGCTATTCCCTGATTTTTATGAATTTCTCCGTAAAAAACTCATTGCTACACTCCCTTCAATTCTAACTCAATTAAATATTCTACCCTTTAGCGTGGCTCAAGTAGAAATGCAATTAACGGCTCATAATGATGGCTGTTTTTATAAAATTCATAATGATTCTGGGAGTCCTGAAACTAATACTCGCATCTTAACCTATGTTTATTATTTTTATAAAGAACCTAAAAATTTTTCGGGGGGAAATTTAAGATTGTATGCGACGGAATGGCAAAATGGTTATGCTTTAAATGAACGGGAATTTATTGATATTGAACCCCATAATAATAGTATCGTTTTTTTTGATAGTCGTTGCAAACATGAGGTCATGCCTGTTAGTTGTCCGTCCCGACGCTTTGAAGATGGACGCTTTACCCTCAATGGTTGGTTACGCGCTGAATAAGCTCGTTGTAGGGACACTTTTTAAAACTGTCTACTATTATTAACAAGTTCTGTCAATCCCAATTAAAATAGACCCAAACTAATACAGTTTGGGAGCAACAGTGATGAGCAATAAACAAATGGTTGCACAAAAAGACACACCCGCTTGGATTCTTCAAGTTTGGGTTTCATTTATTCTGGCTGTTTCTACAACTGCGGTTGGGATTGCTTACCTTCCGGTTGATATTTGGGTCAAAGGATTTATGGGAATGGGGTTAACTTTTTCGGTGGGTTCCTCTTTTACTTTAGCGAAAACAATTCGAGATAATCACGAAGCCGAAAAATTATTATCTAAAGTTGATCAAGCTAAATTAGAAAAATTATTAGCTGAATATAACCCGATGAAGTGATTGTGCTGATATAGAGTTTGGATTTCTTGGTAAAAATTTTAGAAATTTTAATTAAATGCCCATCATATATAAATGCTAAATACATTTGTATATGATGGGTTTACCGTTTTTATTGGCATCAATTCAACAGATTTAATTTCTAGTTTTCCGTAATATAAATATATCCATTACGGTAGGCTTTCTTCTTCTGTTTTTCTCCAATATCAATTAAGTATTTTCTCAGTTCGAGAATTTGTTGTAGGGTGGAAAATTTAGGATTTGATTCAATCAGAATTAAGCTAACAATAATCGTCCTTTAGGTTCAGGAATAGAACGTCCTATTGGATTAATTATATCAAATTTAATATTAAAATAGGCAAAAGAAGAATATTCTCCTTTCGCCTAATTCCATAAAATGAATATAAAAAATGGCAGTTTTTAGCCCACCAGAAAAAAGTTATTCGGTTGGAGAATTCTCTCGTTTCCGTTGTTCCTGGTGGCGTTTCCGACGTGCCATCGCGGCTTCGACGGGGAAACCGACAACGGGAATTACCTGTTCTTGACGTTCTGCTTCTAAACGTTTCAGTTCAGTGTAATCAACCCAATGAATACAATTGACCGGACAAGTATCAATTGCTTCCTGTATTAACGCTTCTGAATCGCCATCCTGTCGAAAAACACGAGCTCGACCATAACTTTCTTCGATAAAAAAGGTATTGTGAGCAACGTGAGAACAGTGTTTACACCCGATACAGGTGAGTTCATCCACATAAACCCCTTTTTGCCGTAATGCACCGCCGAGTTCCGGTTCAAAGCCTGAACGTTCCGGTGCATTTCGCAAAAATCCGCCCAATTCTGGTTCTAACCCAGACCGTTCGGAAATGGGATCAGTTAGCGATACAGACCCATCAGACATTAGGCACTCCAGCGTTGTAAAACTAAGCGGATAGAACCATCTTGATGATTTTGTTGTTCTGAAACTTGAAACCCTTGTTTGGCCGTTTCATTAACAACGGTGTGGTAAGCATACCGTTGAGTGATTTTGCTTAAAAACCGATCAACGGGAACAGCTTGTTGCCAAAATTGTAAATCAGCAACAAACTCGTATTCTTGGCCATTCCAAGTAAAGCCGAGGTCATAGCCATTGTCTTGCTCAATAACAACTTGAGCCGGACGGGTTTGACCTTGATAACCGCGCACCTCTTTAGGCCCAGCTTTCCAGTCAATGCCCAGATCGCTTAAAGCAGTTTGTAATGAGGTAAGATTACGAATTTGGGTTTTGATTTGGCTAAAGTGTGACATAGTTGGCGATTTTCAACGAGATGTTTAGTGAACTCAAAAACAGAATTTACCAATGGCTCGAACCCACGTGGGTTGTCGCACTATCTGACTGCTGTTGGTTCTGGGCGTAATACTCAGAAGTGGTTTCCTGAGTTAATACAATGCCTAATTCGGCTTCCAGTGCAGCCGTGACTTCTGCACAAGAAGCCCCAACAATGCCAGTGACTTTCTCCTGCACACGGCCGTCTGGATAGATGATGAATTCTAAAGTTTCCATAGGCTAGGGGAATGGCGAGGAAATACAGGGCACAATAGCTCGACGTCGGCGGTTGAACCGTCGGATAGGCTACAATCGCTGTGTCGAAGTGCGTTTGACTCGAAATGTCCGTACATCAATTGTGACGAATGGATCAAAAACGAGTCACAACTTAACAAAAGTTATTAATACCTGAAGCAGTAGGTCAATTATATGTTAAGTTTATCCGCCTTTGAGATCAAGGTTGTATAGAGGAGGCAATAGGCAATAGGCAATAGGCAATAGGGAAAGTAAGCACTGAGAGGGTTTGCTGAATTTAGTAGAGACGCGCCATGGCGCGTCTCTACAGGAGCCTATTTATGCCGTAGCGTCTCTACAACTGTAATGCGTAGCTCAACAGTTCACCGTCAACCCTCAACCGCCAATTGTTCTATAATTTCCTTGATCTGCACTGCGTTGTTACGACCTGAAACCGTTATGCAACTTGCTCCCAAACTTGTTACGGATGAAACCTTATCCCCACCTCAAACGGAAACAATTATTTTAGATGTGGGAGGGATGCAGTGTGCTGGATGTGTTAAAGCGGTGGAGCGTCAACTCATCCAACAACCGGGAGTCATTTCGGCTGCGGTGAATTTAGCAACAGAAGTAGCAACGGTTGAATGTGCACTCAACCAAATTAAGCCGGAAAATTTAGCTGAAATTTTGACCAATACTGGGTTTCCCACCCAACCTCGTAATTTAACGTCTAGCGCTACGGACAAATTAAAGGCGTTACAAGAGCGACATCGCCAAGACATGGGAAAACAAATTCAACGCATTGTTACCTGTGGTCTGTTGTTATTGTTATCAAGTATTGGACATTTACATCATTTTGGTTTTCCCCATATTCCTTTACTGAGTAATATTTGGTTTCATTGGGGACTAGCTACCATTGCCTTATTATTTCCGGCACGTTCTATTATTATTGATGGCGGGCGGAGTTTATTGAACAATGCTCCCAATATGAATACGTTGGTCGGACTGGGAACTTTAACCGCCTATTTAACCAGTTTTGTTGCTTTATTATTTCCCCAATTGGGTTGGGAATGTTTCTTTGATGAACCTGTAATGTTATTGGGATTTATTTTACTAGGAAAAACCTTAGAACAGCACGCTCGACAAAAAGCCGCCACCGCCTTTCAATCTTTAATCGCATTACAACCGACTACTGCTCGTTTAGTTCCTCCTCAATCTCAGGATACTGGAATTTTAAATAGTGTGGAAATTCCCGCCGAACAAGTTAAAGTCGGGGAATGGTTACAAGTTTTACCCGGTGAAAAAATACCCGTTGATGGAGAAATTCGGTTGGGAACAACCACCGTTGATGAATCAATGTTAACGGGGGAATCGATGCCGATTTTAAAACAAATCGATGATAGTATTTCTGCGGGAACAATTAATCAATCGGGGGTGATTTTAATCGAAGCAACCCGCACGGGTTCCGATACGATTTTAGCACAAATTGTGCAGTTAGTAGAAACGGCTCAAACTCGTAAAGCTCCGATTCAAAAATTAGCGGATACAGTTGCAGGATATTTTACTTATTTCGTGATGAGTTTAGCGAGTTTAACCTTTTTATTTTGGTATGGGTTAGGAACACGAATTTGGCCGGATATGATCACTTTAGCCGGGGTAGAAATTGCCACAAATGCGCCTTTATTATTAAGTTTAAAATTAGCCATTGCGGTATTAGTGATTGCTTGTCCTTGTGCTTTGGGATTAGCAACACCGACTGCAATTTTAGTGGGTTCAGGAATGGGTGCAGAACGAGGATTATTAATTAAAGGCGGGGATATTTTAGAACGAGTTCATCAACTGAATACGATTGTATTTGATAAAACGGGAACTTTAACACAAGGTTCGCCCCAAATAACAGATTGCCTTTCAATTTCTGAGTTAACCTCCCCTGAAATCTTACAATTCGCCGCAACCGTAGAACAAGGTTCAAATCATCCGATTTCTGAAGCGATTTTAACAGAAGCAAACCATCAAAATTTACCCTTATTAACCGCATCAGATTTTCAAACTCAACCCGGTTTAGGAGTATCCGCAATAATTGATAATAAAAGGGTATTTGTGGGTAATTTAGCGGGTTTAATTGAATCTAATATTATTCTGCCTCAACCTTTACCGGAATTTTTAGGAAAAACGATGGTTTATCTTGCCATTGAGGGTAAAGTTGTTGGAGTAATGGCAATGAGTGACCCCTTAAAAACGGATGCAAAATCAACTATTGAACAGTTAAAAAATATGGGGTTACGGGTGATTTTATTAACGGGCGATCGCCAATCCGTTGCGACTGCGATCGCTTCTGAGCTAAACTTAAAATCAGAGGATATCTTTGCCGAAGTTCGACCCGAAGGTAAAGTCAATGTGATTCAAACTTTACAACAACAAGGTCAAGTTGTGGCAATGGTGGGAGATGGAATTAACGATGCACCCGCCTTAGCGCAAGCGGATATTGGCATCGGGTTACAAACAGGAACAGATGTGGCGAATGAAACGGCTGATATTGTGTTAATACGAAATTCTTTAATCAATATTGTCGATTCTATCCAATTAAGTCGGGCTACCTTTAATAAAATTCGTCAAAATTTATTCTGGGCATTGGGTTATAATATTATTGCGATTCCCCTGGCGGCTGGATTATTATTTCCTCAATTTGGGATTTTATTCAGTCCTTCAATGGCGGGTGCTTTGATGGCGTTAAGTTCGGTGACGGTTGTTACCAATTCGTTATTATTACGTCGTCAATTTAAACCTTAAACGGATGAGGTATGAAAAAAATTGCCGATAAAGAGTCAGTTACATTTTTATTTGATAGCGCTACTTTTCGAGGGAACAAGGAACACTTCGACAAGCGAGGGTGCTTCGCAGGGAACAGCTTAACTGTAAGAAGTGAAAGGGTTTGCTGGATTTAAAAATGTCCTAACTGTAATGCGTAGTGCTATATTGTGACTTAATCACCCTAAATTTCTGATGTTACCTTCTGAACTATTAAGCTATAAACAACAGGGAGAAACTGTGATTCCCCTCCGGTTAAAAATTGATACTAAACATATCAATTTAGCAACGGATGTGATTCAATGTTTTGAAGCATCTGTGAATCAAACCCAAGGAGAATTAAATAAACGGTTACAGGAATTTGAAGGAGATAGTCCTGACTATCGGGTGAAGCGGGGGTTAGCACATTTATTAAAAAGTGGTTTTTGTACTTTTGAGGTGGTGAGTCCTTTAGAACCTGTAGAATTACGCCAAAAAGTATTTGCATTGGCGGCGAAAACTGTACCGAGTCCAACAGCAACAGAACACAGTTTAGAACAATTAGCCATTCAACTAAGTCAAGCGTTAAATCGAGAGGTTTTACCTGCTCAAATTATATCGGGTCTTTATGCAGATTTACAAGAAAATCGGATTTTAACTCAATTTGATTCTCCCAGTCCAGAAACGTTATTACATCGTTATAATTTATCTCAAGTTCAAGGTATTTTCTATCAAGCGAGTCAGATTATTATTAATGCCTATCGCAATGACCCAGGAGAATATAAATTATTATTTCGATATTTAAAATTATTCCAATTAATGACTTATATTGAAGGAGATGCAGACCAAGGATTTACGTTAACAATTGATGGGCCGACAAGTTTATTTAAAGCGAGTACCCGCTATGGTTTATCTTTAGCTAAAATGATTCCGGCTTTACTTCATGTGACAAAATGGAGTTTAAAAGCAAAATTACAACAACGTGACCCCTATACTCGTGTGGTGAGAACGGGTTATTTTAGTTTAAATTCTGATTGTGGTTTAGTCAGTCATTATCCACCGGGTAAACCTTATGATAGTCTGATAGAACAATCTTTTGCTGAACGGTGGAAGAATTTAAAAACCGAGTGGAAATTAGAACGAGAGGTTGATTTAATTCCCATTCCAGGGAGTGTAATGATTCCTGATTTTCGCTTGGTTCATCCTGATGGACGGGTGTTTTTATTAGAGATTATTGGGTATTGGCGACCGGAATATTTACAGAAGAAGTTTTATCAAGTCCAACGTTCTGGATGTGAGAGTTTAATTTTAGCCATTTCTGAACGATTGAATTTAGAAAATGCTGGAATTGATATTAATCGTCTTTCGGTTCCGGTGGTATGGTTTAAGGATAAGTTATCGCCCAAAACTGTATTAGAAATTTTGGAAAATTAGGTATAGAATTAAGTTTTAATCTTTTTCAGGGATTAACCGCTATTATAACTAATCCCCGTTTTTAGGTGAGTTCTTGGAGGTGTTTGTTTCAATCCCTGAAAGGGATTAGCGACTATTATAACGGGGAAAAGGGGGCGACCTGATACCTTGAAAAGCAATTTTTGTTTCAATCCCTGAAAGGGATTAGCGACTATTATAACCGGTTGCCGGGTGTCGATATGTTTGAGCGTTCTGAGTTTCAATCCCTGAAAGGGATTAGCGACTATTATAACTTTTTTTGCGTTGCGATCGCTCCCTTTTATTTATGTTTCAATCCCTGAAAGGGATTAGCGACTATTATAACGTTTTAGGTTCATCACTTTGAACTGATTCCCCTAGGTTTCAATCCCTGAAAGGGATTAGCGACTATTATAACTTAGTAATTAAAATTAGTTCAAACATATTTACTTGCCGTTTCAATCCCTGAAAGGGATTAGCGACTATTATAACAATATTTCAAGCTAACAAGAACAGCCTAATTTATTTGTTTCAATCCCTGAAAGGGATTAGCGACTATTATAACTACCTGATCTGGACTGAAGGAAACCCAATCATTATCACGTTTCAATCCCTGAAAGGGATTAGCGACTATTATAACCTTGAATCTTGTTATCCTAATCG
>NZ_JBJUDF010000169.1:0-10734 GCF_046067725.1 Planktothrix sp. | reverse complement strand
GACGATCAAATTGTGGGATGTTCCAAGTCAACAACAAATGACCACGCTCACCGGACATTCACATATTGTCTTCTCTGTAGCGTTCAGTCCTGATGGTCGGATGTTAGCCAGTGGGAGTTTTGACAAGACGATTAAATTGTGGGATGTGCCAAGTCAACGGGAAATAGCCACGCTCACCGGACATTCACATATCGTTTTCTCTGTAGCGTTCAGTCCCGATGGTCGGACATTAGCCCGTGGGAGTAGCAAGAGGACGATCAAATTGTGGGATGTTCCAAGTCAACAACAAATGACCACGCTCACCGGACATTCACATATTGTTTTCTCTGTAGCGTTCAGTCCTGATGGTCGAACGTTAGCCAGTGGGAGTGCTGACAGGACAATTAAATTGTGGGAAGCACGATAGGGTTAGGTTGAAGTAGTAGAAACCGGGTTTCTCAAGATATCTTGATGGGTTGCAATTAATCTTAATTAGAAACCCGGTTTCTAGGGATATTTGCGATCGCCATCAAAAACCGGGTTACTATAGATATCTTGATTTGTGGCATTAATCTTAATGAGAAACCCGGTTTCTAGGGATATTTGCGATCGCATTTAGGGGATTTAGCAAGAGGGGGTAATTTAATCAAAATTGTCTCCAAGCCACTCCTACAATATAGAAAAATTTCTGTTATTCTAAAATAAGGAAACAATATTATTAATTACTGTGATTATGATTAGACGAATAACAATTTATTCCGGTGAGGATGGTTACTGGGTCGTTGAATGTCCGAGTTTACCGGGTTGTGTGAGCCAGGGGAAAACTCAAGAAGAAGCATTAATCAATATTAAAGAAGCAATTCAAGGCTATATTTTAGCTTTAGAAGAAGATGGTTTACCTGTACCTCTGGAAAACGTTGAGACTTTAGAAAATGTGCTGTTAGTGGTATGAGTAAATTGCCTAGAATTTCAGGTAAGGAATGTGTTAAGGCTTTAGAGAAAATAGGTTTTTATTTGAGAGGCGACTATACAAAAGACAGAGAAACCCTATTAAAACAGGTGACACGGGAAAGTTTTTGGCAAGATTTGGCAACCCTTCGCGCAGAAAAAACAAACGATAATTATAGACCTCGATAAGTCAGTGCTACTAGAGCATTTGCGATCGTCTTCAGAAACCGGGTTTCTATAGATATCTTGATGTCTTGCAGTTAACTGAATTAGAAACCCGGTTTGTAGGGATATTTGCGATCACCTCCAAAAACCGGGTTTCTCAAGATATCTTGATTTGTGGCAATTAATCTTAATTAGAAACCCGGTTTCTTTTAATCAAACACCCCTACTAAGTTTCTCAACTTAAACCTGAGAAGGTTTTAAATCGATCGTTGAGGAATTCACACTTTGAGTAGGAGAGTGATGGTTAGTTTCCTTAATCGGGTTACGGGACTCAATTAATTGAATTGCCCGATTAACACTTTCCGGTAAAATCACCACTAACGCTCCTTCACCCGCCCGATTTAATCCTGTATTAATCGCTTCAATTTCATTCAGAATCGTTTCATAACGAATTCGAGGATCGGGAACTCGTGACAAAATTTGTTCAATTCCTTGAGTAATTAACGTGGCTGCTGAACCGCGTTCTCGACCGCGATTGTCATCATCCTCCTTAACAATAATTTCATCAAAAATATCCGCCGCCAATTCACCCAAAGTAACAAAATCCTCATCCCGACGATCACCGGGGCCACCCACCACCCCAATTCTCGGCCCTGGCCAATTTTTCACAAAAGCCCCTAACGCCATATAACTCGCCGGGTTGTGGGCATAATCAATTAAGGCGTGATAGTTGCCCATATTAAATAAATTCATCCGTCCTGGGGTTTGGGATGTGGAAGCGACAAAACTTGACAAACCCGCCCGAATATGCTCGATTTTCACCCCTTGGGCAAAGGCAGCCAAACAAGCGGCTAAGGCATTGGCAATCATAAACGGAGCCCGACCCTTCATCGTAATCGGAACATTCACCGCTTGTTCAATTCTCAGCGTCCAATCTCCTTTTAAAATCGACAGATAGCCATTTTCATAAACGGCGGCTAACCCTCCCGATTCCGTATGTCGCATCACAATCTCATTATTCGGATTCATAGTAAAGTAGGCAATTTGAGCTTTAACTCGCTCTGCCATCTGTACCACTAACGGATCATCCGCATTCAGCACCGCATAGCCTTTCGGCATCACCACCTCAGCGACGACGCTTTTAACTTTGGCCATTTGTTCAATGGTATCAATATCCCCCAATCCCAAATGATCCGCCGACACATTCAAAACCACACCCACATCACAGGTATCGAATCCTAAACCTGCCCGCAGGATACCTCCCCGTGCAGATTCAAGCACAGCGACTTCCACCGTCGGATCTCGCAGAATCACTTGGGCACTTTGGGGCCCGGTATTGTCTCCCGGTTCGGCTAAATGATCCCCAATATAAATCCCGTCGGTGGTGGTGTAACCCACCGCTAACCCAGTTTGTTTCATGATGTGGGCGAGTAAACGGGTGGTGGTGGTTTTGCCATTGGTTCCCGTAACGGCTAAAATCGGCACACGGCTGGGTTGACCTGGGGGGAATAACATATCCATCACCGCCCCCGCCACATTCCGAGGTAAACCTTCACTCGGTGCCACGTGCATTCGGAATCCAGGGGCGGCATTGACTTCCACAATTACCCCGTCCACTTCCCGCAAGGGTTTGGAAATATCCGGTGTCACCACATCAATTCCGGCAATATCCAGCCCGATAATTTTAGCAATGCGAGCAAATAACCACACATTTTCCGGGTGGACTTCATCGGTGCGGTCAATGGCACTGCCTCCGGTACTTAAATTAGCTGTTGCTCTCAGAAAGCATACTTCTCCGGCAGGTAATACCGTTTCTAAGGTGTAACCTTTTTCTGCCATCATCGACAAAACCGTTTTATCGACCACAATCCGGGTCAGGACGTTATCATGGCCATCGCCTCGACGGGGATCTCGGTTCGTTTTTTCAATCAGTTGCTCAATGGTTAATTGACCATCTCCAACTACATGGGCGGGAACTCGTTCCGCAACGGCCACGACTTTTCCATTCACCACTAACACCCGATGATCGCGACCCGTGTAGAACCGTTCCACAATCACACTATGGGTTTTAGAAGCGTTAGTGGCTTCATCGTAGGCAGCAGCGGCGGTTTCCCATTGGGTAATATCGAGGGTAATGCCTCGGCCGTGGTTACCATCAAGGGGTTTAATGGCGATGGGATAACCCCCGACTTCATCAATGGCATCTTGGAGTTCATCAAAATAGCGAATCACCGTTCCCCTGGGAACGGGAACCCCTGCATCCCGCAGAATTTGTTTAGTGCCTTCTTTATCACAGGCTAATTCAACCGCTAAGACTCCGGTTTGGTTACTCAGTGTCGCTTGAATGCGTTTCTGATAGCAACCATAACCAAACTGAATCATAAATCGAGCATTCAGTTGTTGCCAGGGAATATCACGAGCTTCGGCTTCTTTAATAATGGCTTCTGTACTAGGGCCAAGGGAAGCTTGTGCTTTTAATTCTTTGAGATCTTCGAGATCTTGGGCGAGTTCTTCCGCCGGATAGGTTCCGGTATCAACAATACTTTGACATAATCGGACAGCAGCCCTTCCTGCATAACGTCCGGCGTGTTCGTTTTCATACTCAAACACCACCTGGAAAATCCCTGGAGTTGAGGTTTCACGGGTGCGACCAAACCCGACCCTCATTCCGGCTAACTGTTGAATTTCCAGGGCAACGTGCTCAATAATATGCCCCATCAGGGTTCCCCGTTCCACCCGACTCAGGAACCCGCCTCGAACTCCGGGGGAACAGTGATGTTCAATCAAGCTGGGAAGAACAGAAGTTAAGCCTTTATAGAATCCTGGAATATCGCAGCTATAGCGTTCAGTTAATTCTTCTAAATCTAAGCGCATCACGATCAGGTGGTGACGTCGGATGCTCCAATAGTTAGGGCCTCTTAAGGTTTGTATTTTAAGAATTTTCATATCCGTGAGTTCGTGATGCAGGAATGTTCCAGGGTGATAGTCCGATGAATTCAATTTCAAGCTAAGGGGGATTGTAAACTGTTCACTATGAACAGTTTTTCCAAAACTCTTGAATTCTAGGAGGTTAGGCCATTGGGGATTTACAGGTTTTGATTAGAATTTCCTAATCGTAATCACGGGAAAAAATCCTGGCAACCTCCGAGAGCAAGATCAGCGCATTCAACGGTTTACACGCTGGGGGCAGAACTCGGACAACGAGAATGGAAGTTATACTGATCGCCATAGGACAGAATATGTACCCGGAGATTAAACACACTCAGGGGATCAGTGGCCCCAACATTCACCAAGTTGGTATAGGACATTTCATGGGTATCGACAATGGTTACGCTGCCTTTACCCACCACCCGTAGTAACCCTTCCGCTTCAAATAAGGCACAGGTATCTTCATCAATGCCAATGCCGATTTTATCGGGATGGGCCGCGATCGCACTAATCAGTCGTGCCATGCGGTTACGGTTATGGAAATGTTGATCCACAATCAACTCTGGTAAAATATCTAACCCGGTGGCCATATCCACGAGAGAACGGTTGGGAGATTCTCCACTGCCCCCTCCCGCAATCATGTGATGACCCATGACGGCGGCTCCCGCACTGGTTCCCGCTAAAGCCATCCGGCCTTGTCGAGATCCCTTGCGAATTTTCTCCATCAGCAGGGTATCGGCTAATAAACTGTAAAGTCGCAGTTGATCACCGCCTGTCATAAACACCCCGGTACAGGTTTCTAAGAAGGCGTGCCACTTGGGTTCTTCACAATGATAGCGTTCCCGAATATCAAAGATTTCAATGGATTTAGCCCCCATTTCCTCAAAGATTTTTCGATATCTCTCTCCTTGAATGGCGGGTTCGCGGGAAGCGGAAGGAATAATGGCAAGGTTGGCGTTGGAAGCACCAGCCCGGTGAAAAAACGTTTGCAGAATCTCACGTCCATGAACTTTGTCTTCTGCTCCACCAATAATGAGAATCGAGGTTTTAGTTTGCTGGGGAATCATGTGTTCAAGGGCTTGAGATGTCAACTGCTGCATAGTGTATCTCCTAGTCATGAGAATAAGTTCAAGATTAGGGGCTTGTGTCCCACCACCTACGGCTTGTTACAAACAGTTGGGATCAACTTCGATCTGGCTACAATGAATACAAATCGATTTGAATCAATCTGTACAACGGTGAGTCCCCCTGGGGGAATGTCTTCCTTCCTCTGCCATAGCCTGATTTCTGCCTTGACAGCAGGGCCAGAAATCACGGGATCTCAATCTCTGTCCTCCAGTGATGGGGGGTGAGTGTTATCCCAGGGGCGCAGAAGGGAAACAGAACAGGTTTTTAACAGGGATAACAAGCGCAGATCGGCGTTTTCCAAACTCCTTCGGAACCAATGACGGAATTTCGAGAAATCCTGTTTAGTTCGCTTCGGCTAATGAAAAAAAGCTGATCCATTTTAGTATATTTTGATACGAATTAAGAAATATTTAAGTTTATGGACTATCATATAGCATGACATCTTCTGTGCAAGTTTTTGCTTAAAATTTCTTTAGGGTCAGCTAATCTTGTTCTAAATCCTGTGCGTTTTGACATTGTTACTTTATTTCCTGATTTCTTTGCTTCTCCTCTGAGTTCTGGCCTTTTGGGTAAGGCTTTAGCGAAGGAAATTGCCACGGTTCATTTAGTCAATCCTCGTGATTTTGCTTTGGATAAGCATCACCGGGTCGATGATGAACCCTATGGAGGCGGTGTGGGAATGGTCTTGAAACCGGAACCGATTTATGCGGCGGTTGAATCTTTACCTCAGTTTCCCCGTCGAGAGGTGATTTTCCTAACTCCCCAAGGGGAAAAAATGCACCAAGGATTATTCCGTGATTTAGCCTTGAATGTTGAGCAGATTGTTTTGATTTGTGGGCATTATGAAGGTATTGATGAACGGATTATTTCTTTAGTGACTCGTGAAGTGTCTTTAGGAGATTTTGTCCTAACTGGAGGTGAAATTCCAGCCATGGCACTCCTGAATGGAGTCGTGCGATTATTACCCGGAACCGTTGGAAAAGAGGAATCTCTCAAAGCTGAAAGTTTTGAAGCGGGATTACTCGATTACCCCCATTATACTCGGCCTGCTGAATTTCGAGGAATGCGGGTTCCTGATGTTTTATTATCAGGAAATCACGGGGAAATTGAGCAATGGCGAAAACAACAGCAACTTCAGCGTACCCGTGAGCGTCGCCCGGATTTGTGGCAAGATTGGATACAGCAACACCCAGAAGCACAGGTTTAGGACGTTCTGATTTCTGTCTTGAGTTGCCTTTCTCCCGCTTTGAGCGTTGGTTATCAACGTTTAGCTAGAATTCTAATCGCTGGTTGCTAATTGTTCATGGCTCAAGTTTATTTGCTTTTAATCCCTATGAATTCTGATACACCAGAAGAATTGATTCGAGCAATTGATGGGGCCTTAAGTCAAGGGAATTTTAATCAAGCTAAAACCCTCTCTGCCCAAGCTAGTCGTGATTATCCCAATCATGCAAAAATTCAACGCTATGCTCGCATTTTAGCTTCTCCTCATTTACCCTTTTATCAATTGGCTCCTAATCCTGATACTCCCTTAAATTTGAATTGGGTGATTGAGCATCGTCAACATTATCGAGGTCGATGGGTTGCCTTAGAAAAAGGAAACTTAATTGCAGATGCTAGTTCGATTGATGAGTTATTCAATCAAGTCGGAAAGGAAAAAATGAGAGACTTATTTTATACTATAATCTATTGAAGGTATGAATAGAATAGGGTTGGCTTTAACTAAAATTGAATCCGCCTTAATCCTTTGCCTCAAATTAAAATCATCTTTTAAAAAACAGGGATCTTTTTGAGACAATCTAACATGATCAATTTTAGGATCAATCTGTCGTTTATAGGATCAGTCAAGTATTTGACACGAATTGAAATAAAAACAGTATAATTAATCATATAAGCTCTCGGATTAATGCCAACCTTTTTATCAATCACTTGAACACCCATTAACCCGCTCAATAAATTGCTGTTTTACTGAGGTTAAATGCCACAGGTCTCGTCAAATCTATAAAATTTGTCAAAATAGCGAGTTTCTGCGGATTATTGCGGTTTGACTCAAGGAAAAGTTAACAGATAATTGATTCGATCTTTCAGTTTATTGGTGAAAGAAGTTAACTCTGTCTTCTGGTAGAAGGTAAACTTTAATCAGAGCGATACAGTAGTGTTTAGTCAATCAAAAAAGTAAGGAGAAAATCATGGCAACCGAAAAACGTGGATTTGCTTCTATGGACGAAGAAAAACAACGGGAGATTGCTAGTAAAGGCGGTAAAGCAGCCCATGAGTCAGGACGCGCTCATGAATTCACCCCGGAAGAAGCCAGAGAAGCCGGACGTAAAGGCGGTAAAGCCGTCAGCCAAGATCGAGAACACATGGCCGCTATAGGCCGTAAAGGAGGTAAAAATAGCCACAAAAAAGATAATAATAATAATGAACAAGATCATGATGAAAATTCATAATCTGGTGCAATAAAGTTTCCTCTCAATTGAGAGGAAACTTGAGTGTTTTAAGAAAAAGGCTTCTCTTTAAAATAGCGGTTGAGAACTGGGTTTTTCTGAAGGATAAGCCTAGTTTTTGTCAGCCTAACCCCCAACCCCCATGACAAGTTTTTAGACTCCAACGGAGAAGTCGTGACTCTGTTGGAGTTGAAGTTTTGGCAAAAAAGACTTGACATTCTTAGATAGCTTGATTAGAGTAGAGTCACCTAGCATTGAGCAGAAAATTGACTTCTGTCTCATTGATCGGAATTAAGAGGTATACAAACGAGATACCAGCATAGCTAAGAGATTAGCGATTTGTGCTGATATTTCAGATTCCGGTATCGGAATCAGGGAGTATATGAGAGAGATACCAACACAGATAGAATATTAGTGATTTGTGGTGATATCCTTAATTCCGATCCTTGAGACTTAAGCCAAAACCACTCTCAACTTAAGGTTTTAATTCAATACGTTAGCTCTGGTGGTGACAGTATGAGTTTCCGAGTTCTATTTTGGACTGGGAAATAATATACTTTATGTCACATAAACTAAGGGTCTGAAGGGTATAGAATTACAAACTTTATGAATGCTAGGCATCCACTTATTAAAAGATAAGAAGGTATTATGAAACCTCGCTTGGCAATTTATTGGGATGTTCAAAATGTTCGGATTTCTCCTGAAAAAATCAAACTTTTGAATCAATGGTTAAATCAAAAAGGTGATAGATTGATTCAGAAAGCTTTTGCTTACTGGCGGAAAGAAAATGAACAATTGGAGAAGGCGATCGCTAATGAGGGTTTTGATTCTTTTAATGTTCCTTCCCCAGAAAAAAATGCAGTTGACATTAAAATAATGGGAGTTTGTAAACATGATATAATGTCAGAAAGGAGCATTAGAATAGTAATTCTAATTACAGGAGATAAAGACTATCAACCCTTAGTTAAAGAATTAAAAAACTTAGGAATAAAAGTCATATTAATTCATGGTAATAATGTTAGTCAACGCTTGAAAAAAGCTGTTGATGAAACTTATAGTATAAATGAGTTAATAGCCTCTGTTAATTCTGCTAAAGCAACTCCAGAACAACTAAATTCTTCTACTATTATTCCTTACGAAGAAGCTAAAAAATACTTAATTGACTTAATTAAAATCCTTCAAGCCGAAGGGAAACAACCAACTCTTTCTGTAATGGGTAATTTAATCAAAAACTATCCCAAGCTTTCTAGCTCTCACAAAGTCTCATATTGCAGACCTGATGGAAAAATCGTTTCTAAATTTAGCAAATTTGTAAAAGCTGTAATACAGGAAGGAATTCTTCAAGAGCGCAATGGAGAGTTAACTTTAGTATGAATTTAGAGAAATTGCGATCGCTATCATTCGATATAGAAATCCGCGCCAAGGTTGTAATATTTTATTGTAGGGGTGATGTTAATTCCAACCGTTTTTGTGGTTAGGTTTGGAAACCAAACCCCTACAGTATTGAATCACAAATCTTATACAGATTTCGATATAATGATGACCAAACTACCTGAAATTAAAAACGAACAATTGCGACTACAAGCGCTTACCCATCGTTCCTATATTAATGAACATCCGAATGCGGGAGAAGACAATGAACGATTAGAATTTTTAGGGGATGCAGTTTTAGGATTTTTAGTGGGAGAATTGTTATTTCCAAAACGTTATCCCGAAGACATGGCAAAAATGAGTGAAGCGAATATGACACGCTTACGGTCAGCATTAGTCGATGAAAAACAACTGGCTAAATTTGCAGTTCAATTTAATTTAGGGGAATTATTACGGTTAGGAAAAGGAGCCATTCGAGATGGGGGGCGAACTAACCCCGCTTTACTGAGTGATGCTTTTGAAGCTTATATTGGTGCTTATTATTTAGATACAAATATTGATGCAGTTCGAGATTTTATTTATCCTTTATTTTCGGCTGTTGTCAATGAAATTATTTTTCCCCAAGCAGAAACAACACCCCAAACCTTAATTGATTGTAAAAACCGTTTTCAACAATGGGCTCTAGCAAAACACGGCGAAAATCCGAAATATTACGTGGTCGGAGAATCTGGGCCAGATCACGCCAAGGAATTTCGGACAGAAGTTCGGGTTACGGACAAAGTATATGGTTATGGGAAAGGACGCCGAAAACAGGATGCGGAGAAAAGAGCCGCAGAAGTCGCCTTGCAAAAGTTGGGTTTGTTGTAATTGATAGCCTATTGGTGCGTGCGCGCTCGCTTACGCACCCTACGGTTATCTTCATAGAGTGTTTTCTATGCCAACTTTATTGAGTATTGTTTATTGTCAATGGATAGGACACAGTGGTTTTTAGCCAACTAAAACAACATAACTATTGTTTTATTACCCGATTTTGCCTCAAATCACTCCAATTCATAACTTAAAATTATTAATAATATAATTATTTGTCAAATAAAATTATGAATGATAAGCTAAACTTGATCACTATATTTAAGAAAAGATAACAACTTGACACTAAAAGGTAGTGACGTATTGGTAAAAAGCTGTTATCTTTATAGATAAGAACAGTCTTAACACGACTTCTTCATTGATTCGGCTCTAGCCAAAGTTACCTTAACGGTAAGGTGATGTTTAATCTAGCTGATTGCCTTTCAGGACAAGCTAGATCCCTTTTGCTCAATGATTTAACTACTACAAAACCTATTTTTGTAAGTAGCAACCTATTGTTTTAAATGCAGGTTGTTAGGAGGGTTTATGTCTCAATTTTCAAACGGTTATTCTCGCAGAAAATTTTTAATTACAGCCGGAGTTTCTGCCGCTAGTACCATCTTTTTAAAGGGATGTTTAGGCAATCCACCGGAGCCTACTGCTAATACGGGAAGTTCACCCGCAACAACAGCAGTTCCCGTGGCAAATATTAGCCCTGAACAAGCTCCAGAAGTTACAAAAATCAAGCTAGGTTTTATTCCCATTGTGGAATCAGCCCCCTTAATTATTGCTAAAGAAAAAGGCTTTTTTGCTAAGTATGGAATGAGCAATGTTGAAGTTTCTAAACAAGCTAACTGGGCTTCTGCACGAGATAACGTTACTATTGGGTCAGATGGAGGTGGAATTGATGGTGGACAATGGC
>NZ_JBJUDF010000168.1:0-31202 GCF_046067725.1 Planktothrix sp. | reverse complement strand
TTCTAGTTTAATAATATTCAATAAATCCTTAACGAGCAAGTCTAAAGGTTTAGGATATTTTAAACTTTTCCAAATAATGACTTCAAATTGCTCTAAGTTCAAATCAACAAATCTTTTAACCAAGGCGGTTTTACCTATTCCCGATATTCCTAATACTGAGATTAAACGACTATTTTGTTTTAATATCCAATTAGATAGAGTTTCAAGTTCTGTTTCTCGGTTATAAAAATTTATGATTTGAGGAGCTAAGGTTAAATCGTATTCAGGTTTTTTGAAGTTATCAATATTATTGCTTCGTGAATTTTGTGGCTGATTTGATGATGAGGAGTTGGGACACCAGTTGATATTATTATTTTTAAAGTTATTTTCAAAATTAACTATTTTAGCAATGCTAGAATTTGTAAATCTTTCTATAGTCCAACAAAAATTAGATTTATTAATATTTTCGCCTAAGTGTTCAGATAAAATTTTAAATAACTTCCTACATTCATCGCCAATATAACCCTCATCATAATCATAAATGTCTGCAATTTGCTTATAAGTTTTACCTTTAAATACCTGTTCAACAATCTTTTTTTGCAGATCATCTAAATGCTGTTCTGTCTCAGAAAATACTAAGCTATCTACAAATTGTAAAATTTCTGTAACAGTCATAAAAGCTAGATGAGGTAACAATTTTAAGTATTATAACTCAACTTGCTTCCAGATTATCAGGTTTTTTCAGGTATTGTCTTAATATTTATTAATAAAACATCAGGTAATATCAGATATTTTCTGGTATGACAAAACATCAATTTAGTATCAAAATGATTAATCAGGTTTTAGTCAAGCAAATTTATTTGCTAAATATAATGGTTAATCAACTTTATTATGGGGACAATTTAGAAGTTTTAAGACGTTATATTAAAGATGAATCAGTAGACCTATGTTATATCGATCCCCCTTTTAATTCTAAACGGAATTATAATCAAATTTATAATAATATTGGTTCCGAGGATAAAGCTCAAGCACAGGCATTTATTGATACATGGGAATGGGATGATCACGCGATTCATGGACTAGAGAAAATTACAACTAATTATCATGGTAAATTTACTCAACAATGTATTGATTTAATTACAGGTTTAAGGAATGTTTTAGGAAAAGGAAGTTTACTTGCTTACTTAGTTAGTATGACTTTAAGGATAACAGAAATACATCGAGTTTTAAAACCTACAGGTAGTTTTTATTTACATTGTGATCCGAGTGCTAGTCATTATTTAAAGTTAGTATTGGATGCTGTTTTTTGTTCCCAAGGAGGAGATTTTAGAAATGAAATAGTTTGGTGTTATACAGCACCAACAAATACAAGAGACAATTTCCCTAAAAAACACGATGTAATTTTTAGATATACAAAATCAAACTCTTGGAAATTTAATTTTGAAGAAATTTCCATACCATATTCAGATGAGACAGTAGCAAGAACTAAAAGAGGTGCAGGAAATCAAGGACTATATAAATCTAAAAATCCAGAACATAAACATATCAACCGTTTAAAACCTAATGGAAAAATACCGGAGGATTGGTGGATAATTCCACGACTACAAGGAAATTCGGTAGAACGTTTAGGATATCCAACACAAAAACCCGAAGCATTATTAGAAAGAATAATTAAAGCCAGTTCTAACGAAAATGATACAATATTAGATGCTTACTGTGGATGTGGAACAACGGTTGCAGTCTCGCAAAAATTAAGCCGAAAATGGATAGGAATTGATATTACTTATCAAAGTATTAGCTTAATCTTAAAGAGATTAGAGGATAGCTTTGGAAAAGGGGTTTTAGATACGATTAAACTGCATGGTATTCCTAAAGATATAGAAAGTGCAACAGCATTAGCAAATAAAGCAGATGATCGCACTCGAAAAGAATTTGAAAAATGGGCAATCTTAACTTATACGAATAATAGGGCAATTATTAACACAAAAAAAGGTGCTGATCAAGGTGTAGATGGAATTGCTTACTTTCAAGGAGATCAAAATGACCCAGAAAAAATCATTTTTCAAGTCAAATCAGGAAAAGTAAAATCAGGTGATATTCGAGATTTAATAGGAACAATGACCCTATTAAATGCTAGTATAGCCATATTTATAACTTTAGAAAATCCCAGTAAAGAGATGATAAAAACGGCAAAATCTGCTGGTTTTTATCAAAGTAAATATATGAGCAATAGTTGTGATAAGGTTCAAATTGTTACAGTCCAAGATATGATTGAAAATCAAAAAAGATTAAATATTCGTTTAAGTTTAGAAGTGGTTAAAAGTGCTGAGAAACAAAAAGAAGTAAAAGCTAATCAGATGGAGTTAGATTTAGATATTTGATATGGGGATTAAAAACCCGGTTTCTTTAAGAAACCGGGTTTTTAAGGTTTAAGGGAGTTGAGAATGCGATCGCTCATTTTAAATCTCTGAATGGATTGATAATCTGTTAGGTTTCCTTGACTGGTAATACTTGTAGCTATTTGTTGTTTTGATCTAGCATCTGAATCATTCGGATTAACGATAAAACGATAGAGCCAAATATTAGAATCAACAAAAAAACGTTGAGGTTTACCAACGCTCATTGGCTTCCTCTCTTGTCAAGGAATGAAAGTTAGGAATCACAATAGGATTTGCTGTTAATTGAGCAATAATCCCCGTTTTAGGAAAGCCTTTCGTTTTTTTAATAGATTCCGATTCTATAATCAGTTTTACGGTTTGACCTTCTGTTAATTGAAAATCAGCTAAGGGGCGAAAAACCCTGTTTTCAAAAATTGCATCAAAACTTTGTTGTTGCATAATGAATTAGGTGATTATTTAACTCCTTTCTATTGTCACCTATTTTATTGTAGGGTTGTTGAGGGTGCGATCGCTATATAACACATCCAAAAAAAACTTCAACTGTTCACTCTACCCAATTCTCTAAACTTAAACCCTCAACTCTCAATAAATCACTATCATTAGAAACCAGAATTAAACCTTTAACAATAGCAGTCGCAGCAATTAAAATATCTTCAGTTTGTATCGGTAATCCTCTTAACCTTAAATTGGCATGAATTTCGGCTGCTTTTTCTAAAATTGCTAAATCATCTAATAAAATAATTTGATAATCTTGACAAAATTCATTAAATCTCTCTAGTTGTTTAGTTGCTTTTACTGCAAATAATACTCTTTTAATTTCAAAATAAGTAATACAACTAATACAGAGTAATTCTTTTTGAGATTCTAATTGTTTGAGCTTTTCCTTAACTTTAAGATTATTTTTCAGGGATAAGGAAACAATATTAGTATCTAATAAATAGCTCTTACTCATTTATTTCCGTTTAATTATTTCATCAAAAATAGCCATTTGTTCAGGTGTTAATTCATTCAAAGTTCCCGCCACTGCTTCTGTCACCATAATTAGACTACAATGTTTCTTTAATTCCTGATCTGACATCGTGTTAAATGTTTCAAAAGGTAAGTTTTCTTGAAAGAGTTTAAATAATTCTTCAATCATTTCTGACTGATTCAGTTTTTCTTTAAACAAAGGACGTTCTTCCATTAAAATCGAAACAACTTTCTCAATTCTTTGGGTCATGGATTGTTTCATCATATCCGTTGATAACATATTGATAGCCTCCAATCCTTTGTAATTAATCACCATTTTGATCCTAGCAGATCCCAAAACAATAGAAAAAATTGAAGTGCAATCGCTACAACCGCACTCCACAATCATTAACCCTAAATCCCTAATTAATATTTCCGACTCGGAAAGACTCGTAAAGCATTTTCAGGAACCGAGATTTTCACCCGTATTCCCACAGGTAAAGCTGTTGTTGCGCTAGTTCTAGCGATGAGTTCCCGTCCTGAAGGAACTTGTAAACTATAGTGATTTTCTCGTCCGAGAAATTGGCGATCGCGAATGACAACAGGCGCGTTATCATCAGGTTTAAGAATAAAATCTTCTTGTCTTACCATTAATTCTACTCGGTCTAATTGCTCCCAATCAGGAGTACCAGCATTCACCAAATAGGGGTTAATATTAAAACAACCCACTTCCGTTTCCCAGACATCTCCTCGACGTTTAGCGGGAATAAAATTAGCTTGAGTAACAAATTCTGCGACAAACCGAGACGCAGGTTGCTGATAAATAGTTTCCGGTGTGCCAAACTGTTCTAAGCGTCCTTCTCGCATCACCGCTACCCAATCAGAAATCGATAAAGCTTCTTCTTGATCATGGGTCACAAAAATTGCGGTAGTTCCTGCTATTTTTAAAATATCCCGTAATTCCTGTCGCAATCTTAAACGAACTTGTACATCTAAATTACTTAAGGGTTCATCTAATAAAACTAAAGCCGGATGGGGAGCTAAAGCACGAGCTAAGGCGACTCGTTGTTGTTGTCCGCCGGATATTTCATGGGGATAGCGTTTTTCATAACCGGATAATCCGACTAATTCTAAAACTTCAGCGACCCGTTTTTGAATCGCTAAACTGGATTTTTTCTTACTATTTTTTAAACCAAAAGCAATATTTTTTTCAACAGTTAAATGGGGAAATAACGCATAATCTTGAAACACCATCCCGACATCTCGCTGTTCTGGAGGTATCCAACAATCTAACCCAGCCACTTCTCGACCCGCTAAAGCAATCATTCCCGTATCGGGCTGTTCAAATCCAGCAATCATTCGTAACAATGTGGTTTTCCCGCATCCAGAAGGGCCTAACAGTCCTAAAATATCCCCTTCATGTAACTTCAGGTTAACGGCTTGAACGGCTGGTGTCTGGCTTCGGGGAAACTGTTTACCGACATCCTCTAAATGCAGAATCACAGATTGAGTCATCTTTATACAAATCAATGGAGCTTACAGTTCAACACCCTTGTTGAAACTAATATTCAGAAACTTAATTCTGATTATACTCGCTTTTTAGGATATATTCTCACTAAGACTTGATTAAATTTTTGGGAGTGCTTCCAGGTGTTCTTATCCCCATTAGAGTCTTTGATAAAAGCCTTTCGGAGCTTGCGTCTGGACGTTTGGACGGTGTTTGTCATGGCGATCGCAATTTTAATCGCCACTCCAGTATTCTTTGTATTAAGCAGCATTTTCACCAATTCTGCTGCGGTCTGGAACCACTTAGCTACAACGGTTTTACCTGGTTATATCCTCAACTCCTTATTGCTAATTTTTGGCGTTGGGATCGGGGTGTTATTGCTAGGAGTCAGTAGTGCTTGGTTAGTGACAATGTGTCGGTTTCCAGGGAGTCGCTTGTTTGAATGGGGGTTGTTACTTCCCTTAGCTGCGCCAGCTTATATTCTCGCCTATGTGTACACCGAATGGTTAGATTTTTATGGCCCGGTACAAACCTTGCTGCGGGATACCTTCGGATGGAATAGCATTGATGAGTATTGGTTTCCTGATATTCGTTCAGTTTGGGGGGCAATTTTTTTATTATCTTTAACGTTATATCCCTACGTTTATTTATTAACCAGAGTTGCTTTTTTAGAACAATCAACCTGCACCTTAGAAGCGAGTCGTTCCCTCGGTTGTAGTCCTTGGAAAAGTTTTTTTACCATTGCATTACCCCTAGCTCGTCCCTCTATTATAGCGGGATTAGCGTTAGCCTTAATGGAAACTTTGAATGATTTTGGAACGGTTCAATATTTTGGAGTAGATACCTTTACAACGGGGATTTATCGAACTTGGTTTGGGATGGGAGAACGAATTGCAGCCTCTCAATTAGCAGCCGTTTTAATGTTATTTATTCTAGGGTTAATTCTAGTTGAACTTTGGTCACGACGACAGGCTCAATATTATCAAACCGGAAATCGATTTCAAGCCTTAAACCAATTTCAACTTAAAAAACTACCCGCTATATTAGCTGGTATTGTTTGTTTAATTCCGATAACTTTTGGGTTTTTAATTCCCAGTGGTCTTTTATTAAAGATGACCTTAGAAAATTTAGATACCCTTTTCAATTCAGAATTTTTGAATTATGCCTTACATAGTTTAACTTTAGCAACCATTAGCGGTCTTTTAGCCGTTCTAATTGCTTTAATAATGGCTTATGGTGTCCGGTTAAATTCTAATTCTTTAATGCGATTATCCACCCGGATTGCTGCGATGGGTTATGCGATTCCCGGTTCAGTCATTGCGGTTGGTATTTTAATTCCGATTGGTCGATTAGATAATGCTATTGATGCGTTGATGAAGTCTACCTTTGGTATAGCAACTGGATTGTTATTTAGTGGAACCATTATGGCTTTAATTTATGCTTATTTAGTTCGATTTTTAGCAGTTTCTTTAGGAGCGGTAGAATCAAGTTTAAATAAAATTAAACCGAATTTAGATGAAGCCGCCCGCAGTTTAGGCTATGGCGCAACTCGAACCTTAATTAAAGTTCATACCCCGATGATGTGGAGTGGATTATTAACGGCTGGAATGTTAACCTTTGTCGATGTAATGAAAGAATTATCCGCTACATTAGTTATCCGTCCGTTTAATTTTGATACCTTAGCCATTCGAGTCTATAATTTAGCCTCAGATGAACGATTATCCGAAGCCGCAGCACCCGCATTAGCCATTGTTACAGTTGGGATTATTCCCGTGATTTTCTTAAGTTTAAAAATCGCTCAATCCCATCGTTCATAAACCCAAATCGTTGATAAATTTTCCAACCACTTCAACAAATTCTGCTGTTGATTCATAGGGTAAAACATTACGTCCTGAAATCATAGCAGATTGGCAATTTCTCCAACCTTTTTCATAAAGTTGACACCGTTGTTCTGGAGTTTCCGAGAATCCACTACGACTAATACTTGATGCGGTCGTTCCAAAAACAGCCAAGGTAGGAATCGAAATTTCTGCCATGATATCCGTATAATTTTTCCTCCAAAATCCAGCTAAAAATGAATAAACTGCATAACGACTTTTATCATTTTTTGCCCCCTTTTCTAACAAGTCTAACCAATTTTGATCAACATCTTCTGCTTTCGCAAAGAGTTGACGAATCGAGAAAGATTTGATAAACTGACGACGACGAGCATACAACCAAAATAAATTACCAATAGGGGAATCAAAAAATAGGTTCCAAGCCAGTTTTTGTTGCTGTTCTGAACGAGCTTCCGTCATGACTCGCCATGCTGGAGGGCCGGATAAGATTAATCCCTTAATTAAGTTAGAATCAGAATTCTTTTGAAGTTGAATGAGAGCGATCGCAACGGGTAATAATGCGCCTTGTACTAAGATAATAACAGGTTTTTGAATAATATTGTGTAAAAAATAATTAACTTGTTCTGCCCAATCTTCAGGATAATAAGCTAACTTAGGCATTTGAGAATTACCGCAACCCATTAAATCAGGGTTATAAATATCATGGTTTAACCCTTGTTTTCGCCCTTCTTGACAAAATCGATGCCAAAATGTCCCAGACAGTCCTACACCAATCGGATGAATTAATAATAAACCCGATTCATGATTATTAATCGAGTTAATAGCCGGATAATATTCATAGTAACATTGATATCCTTGCCAAGTATAGATTTTTTTCTCAGAAACAAATTTAGGATTAGAAACCATAATTAAGAGTCGTTTATTTTAACAAAAATGACAAACCTGAACATAGACTGAAACTAATTTAAAGGATTTCACCGATTAGCCTAATTTACACATAAACCTGGTTTTTACTTTTTAATTAAATTAGGTTTTAGGTTAATGGATTTTTAGAAATTCGTGAAATCCAAGTGTTCGGTTAATCTGTGTTAAGAGTTGTTTCTGAAGTGATGTTAGATTCAAGAATTGATTCAGCTTTAGAAACTTCAGTTTCAGAATCTACCGCAAGGGTTGAATCTTCAATTAAGTTAGAAGTTTCCCCAGGTTGTAATTCGATCGCGGGTTCTGGAATGGGAACTTGATCAACAATTTCAGGTAAAGTTGTTGGAGAAGTCGGAGAGTTAGATTGTACTGAAATAGGATTTAAGAACGGAAGACGGAAACGACTTAAAAATCCACCGAATTTGTTAGGTTGAGGTTCAGGAGAAATTAACGGTTGAGAAGGAATATCCGCTTGAATCTTGATCGGTTCCGGTTTGATTTCTTCAGTCTGGGTTTCTAATCCCACAGGTTCCATAGGAAGTTGTTCAGGTTCTATGATTTCTGATGGAATCTGTTCAGCTTCTGGAGTAGAATCTTCTATTTGAGAAGGTGTTTCTTCTATAACAGGAGAAATTTCTTCCGGTTCAGAAATCGAATTTTCTACTTGAGAAGGTGTTTCTTCTACAGGAGGAGAAGTTTCTTCCGGTTCAGAAATAGAATCTTGAGATTCAGAAATAGGTTCTTCAACAGGTGGAGCAATTTCTTCCGGTTCAGAAATAGGTTCTACAGATGGAATTTCTTGCGGTTCAGAGGGTTCAATCACATCTTCTTGGTTTGCATTGGGATTAACCATTCCCTTAACGTCTACCCAGGATAATTTTCCTTGAATGAGTTGGGAAAGGGTATTATTCAGTTTGGGATTATAAGTAATGACACGGGCTGTTTTATTAAAAACGTTGTCAACAGGATTCCCATTTTCATCGAGATATTCAATTTGTACCCAGTTTTTACCCGGTTTAAATCCTTTCAAATATAAGGGTTTCCATTGGTTAGTGGTGAAGCTTTCGCCATTAATGGTCACCCGAATTTTCCAATCAACAATTTCATCCGTTGGGTTGTTTTGGGCGACCAGATGCAGAGGAGCATTGCTGAGGTAAAAGTCGAGTAAAATCGGTTCTGCACCATATTCTCCTTGTGGGAGATTATAGGTGAGTAAGGGCAGATCCGGGTTAGGATAATCGGGAGCGGTTTTTGTAAAGATATGAAAACTGGTTTGAGCAAAAGACCCTTCATTTTTATAGCTTTCGTTCCAAGGATAGGTAGCAAAAACTCGGATGGTATGGGTTCCAGGGTCTAAGTTAGAGAAGGTGATGGGGGTAGAAATATCGTAAACATCGAGATTCGGTTGGTTATCGAGAATCACCTGTAAATGTGGCCCCAAACTGAATTTTGGGTCTTTGAACAGCGCTAAACCTTGAACCTGAAGTTGCAGATTAATCGTATCGTCTTCGATGATTGCGTCAGGTTTGGGATTGAGAATACTGACTTGAGGCTGGTAAGTATCGAGAACTTGATGGAGTTTTTGGATCAGTTTCGGCACAGAAACGTCCCCGATGGGTTCGGTAGCTGGAGTCACGCTCAGGGGTGGAGAACTTTGGGGGGGAACCGCAGAATTACCACATCCAACCATTGTTACGATGATTAATACCGCTAAGAAGGTTGTCAGTGGGGTTTTGATGGTTATCCACCCCTGAAGCAGAAGCTTTAATAGGTTAATCCAGTGAAGAAACCCTAATCCAGTTTTGTCCATAACTCTTCCATTGAGAATGATCGGCCAATGGCAGTCAACCTTGATCCGTCAGTTCTGGGGGGTCATTGGGATTTGCGGTTCCTTGAGGAATTCTGGAAGATGATGTTTCTAATTTCTGAAACATCAGCAACATTTTGTAACTTTGATCACTGAAGGAATCACAGGTTGCTGTTCACTATCCTTTGCTACCCTACCCTAAAATTTGACTTTCGGAGAAATTTTAAGTTTTGTAACATTTATCAAGAATAGTTTGACTTTTTTAAAGCGTTGTGAACGCTAAATTGATGATCATGAGAGAATCTGAGTGAATTTTAATTATTGTTACTAAGCCATTCCCCCCAGATTCAGAAAGATGATATATCATTTAAAGACAACAGCTACCGCCCCGGCAAGCCCTTACTATGTAAGGCTTTGGGTTGGGCGTTGCTGTTGAAATAAAAATAAAAAAGCCTTATGGCAACTACAAGGGTGTCTTGTTGCCCCCGAACAAAGGTTGGTCTTCGGTTCAGGCATAAACCTGAATAGATCGTCTCATAGAAATTTATCTATGAAACAATTGTACGAAACGCTAACTTTTGTGAAGGATTTTGAAAAAGGGGTATAACTTCTGTCAAAATCTGCAACGTTACTTATTTTTTGTCACAGGTCGAGGAGAGTCTAAATGACAATCAGTCCTCCAGAGCGTGAGGCAAAAGTGAAAGTTACGGTCAGCAACGATCCGGTTCCTACCTCTTTTGAAAAGTGGTCTAAACCTGGACATTTCCGCCGTGACTTAGCCAAAGGGCCAAGTACAACCACTTGGATTTGGAACCTCCACGCCGACGCTCACGACTTCGATAGTCATACCAGCGATTTAGAAGATATTTCGCGTAAAATCTTTAGCGCCCATTTCGGCCATTTAGCCGTGATTTTTATCTGGTTAAGTGGTGCTTACTTCCACGGCGCTAAGTTTTCAAACTACGAAGCTTGGCTGGCTAACCCCACCGGGATTAAGCCCAGCGCTCAAGTTGTATGGCCAATTTTCGGCCAAGAAATTTTAAACGGTGATGTGGGCGGTGGCTTCCACGGGATTCAGATTACCTCTGGATTGTTCCAACTGTGGCGAGCTTCTGGTTTTACCAACACATTCCAGCTTTACTGCACCGCTATTGGTGCGCTGGTGATGGCCGGTTTAATGCTGTTTGCAGGTTGGTTCCACTACCACAAACGCGCTCCCAAACTGGAATGGTTCCAGAATGTGGAGTCGATGATGAACCACCATCTGGCCGGATTATTGGGTCTGGGTTGTTTGTCCTGGGCAGGTCACCAAATTCATGTGTCCTTACCGGTGAACAAGTTGCTGGATGCCGGAGTGGCGGCGAAGGATATTCCTTTACCCCATGAGTTCATCCTCAAGCCCAACCTGATGGCAGAACTGTATCCCAGCTTTAAAGAAGGATTAACTCCGTTCTTTACCTTGAATTGGGGAGTCTATGCAGATTTCCTGACCTTCAAAGGGGGATTAAACCCACAAACAGGCGGTCTATGGTTATCTGATACTGCACACCATCACCTGGCACTGGCGGTTCTGTTCATCATTGCTGGCCATATGTACCGGACAAACTGGGGCATTGGTCACAGCATGAAGGAAATCTTAGAAGCCCATAAAGGCCCCTTCACTGGAGAAGGCCACAAAGGACTCTATGAAATCCTGACCACCTCTTGGCACGCTCAGTTAGCGATTAACCTCGCATTGATGGGATCTTTGAGCATCATTGTGGCTCACCATATGTACTCAATGCCTCCCTATCCTTACATTGCGACGGATTACCCCACGCAGTTGTCTCTGTTCACCCATCATGTGTGGATCGGTGGCTTCCTGATTGTGGGTGCGGGCGCTCACGCAGCAATCTTTATGGTGCGTGATTATGTTCCGGCTAACAATGTCAACAACTTGCTTGATCGCGTGCTTCGTCACCGCGATGCAATTATCTCCCACCTGAACTGGGTCTGTATCTTCTTGGGCTTCCACAGTTTCGGCTTGTACGTCCATAACGACACAATGCGGGCGTTTGGTCGTCCCCAAGATATGTTCTCCGATACAGGCATTCAACTCCAACCTGTGTTTGCCCAATGGGTTCAACACATTCATGCCTTAGCACCCGGTAACACCGCACCCCATGCTTTGGCTAGTGTGAGCCCGGTATTCGGCGGCGATGTCGTTGCCGTCGGGGGCAAAGTGGCAATGATGCCCATCGTGTTAGGTACGGCGGACTTCATGGTTCACCATATCCATGCCTTCACGATTCACGTTACGGTTTTAATTCTGCTTAAAGGCGTGTTATTCGCCCGTAGCTCTCGCCTGATTCCCGATAAAAGTGAATTAGGTTTCCGCTTCCCCTGTGACGGCCCGGGTCGCGGTGGTACTTGCCAAGTTTCCGGCTGGGATCACGTTTTCCTCGGTCTGTTCTGGATGTACAACTCTCTCTCCATCGTGATTTTCCACTTTAGCTGGAAGATGCAATCCGATGTGTGGGGAACAGTTGGTGCGGACGGCACTATTTCTCACATCACCAATGGCAACTTTGCCCAAAGCGCCATTACGATTAATGGATGGCTGCGTGATTTCCTGTGGGCGCAAGCTGCTCAGGTGATCACTTCCTACGGGTCAGCCCTTTCTGCCTACGGTCTGTTGTTCTTGGGTGCCCACTTCGTCTGGGCGTTCAGCTTAATGTTCCTGTTCAGTGGTCGCGGCTACTGGCAAGAATTGATTGAGTCCATTGTTTGGGCCCATAATAAGCTGAAAGTAGCCCCATCAATTCAACCTCGCGCTCTGAGTATTACTCAAGGTCGTGCGGTTGGTGTAGCTCACTACCTCTTAGGGGGAATTGCTACAACCTGGGCATTCTTCCTCGCCCGAATTATTTCAGTAGGATGAAAACTCTCTGCTCAGAGGTGGGAGAAAATCTAATCTACTTTCTTCCCCCTTCTGAGGCGGAATAAAAAAGAACACGATTTAGTTAGGACTTATGGCAACTAAATTCCCCAAATTTAGCCAGGACTTGGCCCAAGACCCGACAACACGTCGGATTTGGTATGGGATTGCCACAGCCCATGATTTCGAGACCCATGATGGCATGACAGAGGAAAATCTTTACCAAAAGATTTTTGCCTCCCACTTCGGTCACCTCGCCATCATCTTCCTCTGGACTTCAGGCAGCCTATTCCATGTCGCTTGGCAAGGTAATTTTGAACAATGGGTGAAAGATCCTTTAAACGTTCGCCCCATTGCTCACGCCATTTGGGATCCCCAATTTGGCAAACCGGCGGTAGAAGCCTTTACCCAAGCGGGCGCTTCTAACCCTGTTGATATCGCTTACTCTGGGGTGTATCACTGGTGGTACACCATCGGGATGCGGTCAAATGGTGACCTGTATCAAGGGTCTATCTTCCTGTTGATTCTGGCTGCAATCTTCCTGTTCGCAGGTTGGTTACACCTTCAACCCAAGTATCGTCCCAGTTTGTCCTGGTTCAAGAATGCTGAATCTCGTTTGAACCATCACTTGGCAGGTCTGTTCGGGGTTAGCTCCCTGGCTTGGACAGGTCACTTGGTTCACGTTGCCATTCCTGAATCTCGTGGACAGCACGTGGGTTGGGATAACTTCCTCAGCACTCTGCCCCACCCGGCAGGTCTGGCTCCCTTCTTCACGGGCAACTGGGGTGTATATGCCCAGAATCCTGATACGACCAGCCATGTTTTCGGAACCTCTCAAGGGGCCGGAACCGCAATCCTTACCTTCTTAGGTGGCTTCCATCCTCAAACCGAGTCTCTCTGGTTGACGGATATGGCTCACCACCATCTGGCGATCGCAGTGATCTTCATCATTGCTGGCCATATGTACCGGACAAACTTTGGAATTGGTCACAGCATCAAAGAAATGATGAATTCCAAAGATCCGCTGTTCGGTATTAAAAATGAAGGGCCGTTCAACCTGCCCCACCAAGGGTTGTACGACACCATGAACAACTCTCTGCACTTCCAGTTAGCATTTGCTCTGGCAGCGCTGGGTGTGATCACCTCCCTGGTGGCGCAACATATGTATGCGCTGCCTCCCTACGCCTTCATCGCTAAGGATTACACCACGATGGCGGCGCTGTATACCCACCACCAATATATTGCTGGGTTCTTAATGGTCGGTGCTTTCGCTCACGGGGCAATCTTCCTGGTGCGCGATTATGATTCCGAACAAAACAAAGGCAATGTGTTGGATCGGATGTTACAGCACAAAGAGGCCCTCATCTCTCACTTAAGCTGGGTGTCTCTGTTCCTCGGTTTCCACACCCTGGGCTTATATGTCCATAACGATGTTGTGGTTGCCTTTGGAACTCCTGAAAAGCAAATTCTGATTGAACCGGTTTTTGCTCAATTCGTTCAAGCGTCTTCCGGTAAAGTGCTGTATGGCATGGATGTTTTACTGTCCAATGCCAATAGCATCGCCACCACCGCTTGGCCTAACGCGGGTAATGTTTGGTTACCCAATTGGTTAGAAGCTATCAATTCGGGTAGCAACTCCTTATTCCTGACCATCGGCCCTGGTGACTTCTTAGTTCACCATGCGATCGCTCTGGGTCTGCACACCACCACCCTGATTCTCGTCAAAGGTGCGTTGGATGCTCGTGGCTCTAAGCTGATGCCCGACAAGAAAGACTTCGGCTATGCCTTCCCTTGCGATGGCCCCGGCCGTGGCGGTACTTGCGACATCTCTGCTTGGGACGCTTTCTATCTCTCCATGTTCTGGATGCTGAATACCATTGGTTGGACAACCTTCTACTGGCACTGGAAGCATCTGGGGGTCTGGCAAGGAAACGTTGCTCAGTTCAACGAATCCTCTACCTACCTGATGGGCTGGTTCCGTGACTATCTGTGGCTGAACTCGGCTCAGTTAATTAACGGCTACAACCCTTATGGAACCAATAACCTGTCGGTTTGGGCTTGGATGTTCCTGTTCGGACACCTGGTTTGGGCCACTGGATTTATGTTCCTGATCTCTTGGCGGGGTTACTGGCAAGAGTTAATCGAAACGATTGTCTGGGCTCACGAACGGACTCCTCTGGCGAACCTGGTTCGTTGGAAAGACAAACCCGTTGCTCTGTCCATCGTTCAAGCTCGTGTGGTTGGTTTAGCTCACTTCACCGTTGGTTATATCGTCACCTACGCAGCCTTCCTCATTGCCTCGACTGCGGGTAAGTTCGGTTGATGTAAGAGTTAACTGAATCTTCGTTAATCGGTAATTAAAAAGATCCCCTGCCTTCGGGCGGGGGATTTTTCACAATAATTGTATAAAAGTGTCTCGTCAGGTCGGGTGCAATGATTGGTCAGACATGACAAGCTATCAATCAACTCTTCCACTGTGACTTGGGCTTTCAATCCGATCATAACCATGATCGGATTGAAAGCCCAAATACTCGCCATCGAAGTCCTGCTGGCTTCAATCCGGCGGCACCCCATGACCAGGTGCCAGCACCTATGGGCTATTCCTCTGTTATTCTTCCTTTATACCATCTCCAGATCCAGGTTTCGTTTGATAACCAATTAACAACGTCACCAGCGCAGTAATACCTGAAGTCAAACTCATTTTGAGTGTACCACGATCTTCATCTGAAATATTGGCTAAAAATGGAAGGTTCAGCAAAAAGGTTGCCAAAAAGATGCTCATTATAGAACCTAGTGCAGCACCGACTGATGCAAAAGCGACTTTTCGATTGATTGAAGGGTTGGTAGTAACAAAAGACGAGGATGGTTCTTGATTGTCTGTTGCTTTTGTCATTGAAAAATAACCTTATTAACTGATATGTTAAAAATTTTATAATGTTTAATATAACAGAATTTATACAGTCAACAAATTGTTACAAATCCTGATTCTGTATTGAATTGAGATTGCGATCACTCTAATCCTTCTGCTTTTAGTTTGGCTTTAACTGACTCTGAATGTTTTCTAATTTTTGTTGGAATAGACTCATCCTCAAACCGGGTGCAAAAAACTCTTTTCCTCCCTGTTACCAGATATATTTTATGTTTCAAGCAACTCGAAAACGGTTAGCCATTTGGTATACTGCTGTCACGGCTATTTTATTATTATTATTTGCCAGTGGGTTTTATTTTTATGTTAGAACCACCTTAATTGAGCGCATTGATGATACTTTAAATCACGTTGTAGAAGTGGTAGAACGTTCTTTAGTGATTGAACCCATTTCTACGCCACCCGCCATGTCTCCTGCGGTTTTAGCGGGTCAATTTCAAGTGAATGTTGAAGCTAGTTTTAGAAATCATCCGAATACCGTTGAAGATGATCATATTGATTGGGAATGGTTTAGTCCGACAGGAGAATTATTATGGTCTACCTTTTCTCAGCCTTTGGATATTCCGATTCATCCGAATCGGAGTGGAGAAACTGTTCATATTTCTGACTCTAATCCTAACTCAGAAATCATTTTAAGACAGGTTACAGATCGAGTAGAAATAGGGCGACAAGTCTTAGGTTATTTACGAGTTAGTCATCCTTGGTTTGAAGTGACAAAACCCATTCGTCAGTTAATCTTAGATTTAACCATCGGAACAATTTTAATGGTGATTGGTGTCGCTACTATTGGTTGGTTTCTATCCGGTTTAGCCATGGAACCTGTGCGGGATTCCTATCAACGCTTAAAACAATTTACCGCCGATGCGTCCCATGAATTAAGAAGTCCCATTGCGATGATTCAAACTAATGTTCAAGTCGCTTTAGCTGAACCTAACTTATCTAATTCTGAACAACAACAATTACAAGTTATTGAACGAATTACTCGCCGTTTAGGTCGGTTAGTTGATGATTTATTATTTTTAGCCAGACAGGATAGCGGGATGGTTAAACCCCAATTTTTGTCTGTCCCTTTGGATGGATTATTAATGGAAATTGTCGAGGAACAAAAAGGAATTGCTACTCAACAGGGAATCCATCTCTCCTTGAATTTTATTGAAGATTCTCAGGAGATTTTAGCGAATTCTGGTCATCCCCCTTTCACTGAAACCGAACCTTTTACTTTACAAGGAGATTGGGATCAATTAGTGCGATTATTTACAAATTTAGTCAGTAATGCTATACAATATACGACTTCTGGAGGAACGGTTCAAATTCAATTGCAATCTCTTTCTAAACCTAGACGACAACCCGGATTAGGAAAAATGACAGAATCTTGGGAAAAAAACCATTCTTCCTTAAAATTAGAAGCATTACAAGTCATTATTAAAGATACAGGAATTGGCATTCCTCCAGAAGCATTACCTCATCTTTTTGATCGGTTTTATCGGGTTGATCCCTCTCGAACTCATGGTCATCGTGGCGGGTCGGGTTTGGGTTTAGCAATCGCTCAAGCCATTGTTGAAAATCATCACGGTCAAATTGATTTAGAAAGCCAAATCAATCAAGGAACAACTGTTACCGTTACCTTACCTTTATTAACCATAGCTAACGTCAATCAAAGGTAAAAATTAACCCCAAATAACCCTAGATAAACTTGACAGAACAGGATTCTTTAAAACTCAATTCCGGGTTGAGCTTTGATCCCTTGTTCTCGGAAAGGATGCTTAACCAGAGACATTTCTGTCACCAGATCGGCTTGTTCAATTAACCCTTGAGGAGCCCCACGACCTGTTAGAATCACGTGGGTATCTGGAGATTTTTCTGTGAGTCCGGCTAGAACTTCTTCAATGGGTAAATAGCCGAGTTTCATGGCGACATTAATTTCATCGAGTAAGATTAATTTAAACTCAGGATTACGAATAAAAGAAAGCGCTAAATTCCAAGCTTCTCGGACTTTTTCAATATCTCGATCTCGGTCTTGAGTTTCCCAGGTAAATCCTTCTCCTAACGCATGAAATTCTAATTGTTCAGGCCATTTACTAAACACAGCTTTTTCCCCAGGTTCCCAAGCGCCTTTAATAAATTGAATAATCGCCACACGATATCCATGACCCAGGGAACGCAACACCATTCCTAAAGCGGCTGTGGTTTTTCCTTTTCCGTTTCCGGTATTAACAATAATTAATCCTTTCGTTTGGTTTCGTTCGGCGACTCGTTTATCTTGAACTTCTTTTCGGCGCTGCATTTTTAGGCGGTGCTGTTCGGCGGTCAGGGTTGATTCTGGGGTGTTGGTTTCCATTGTTTTTGGGGGGTGATTTTGGGCTAATGATATAAATTTTATAAGCGAAAATTTATCTCTGTAATTCTATCGTAATTGGGCAGAATTTACAAGGGTTTTATGGAAATTTAGATGATCCTATTTTTGAGATTGACAGCGATCGCAGTGACCACATCTTTTAAAAGAATCATCTAAATTAAATCCGAAAGCTTGTAATAAAAATTGCCAGCGACATTGACGAGTTCTTAAGTATTGGTTCATTTGTTGAATCGCTTTATTATTTTGATCTAAAACCGATTTATACGGTTTAAATTGAATTTCATAGTTAAAGGGATCTCGCCACAATAATCGCCCTTGGGCGTGTAAAATTGAAAGGGCGATCGCACTATTTTTAAACCTTTGAGACACAGCTTCTATATTTCCCGTTAAGGGAAGTTTCTTCATTAACTGATCAGCAGATTGATATTGTTTTTGTAGATTTTTCTTGAGATAATTTTGTCGTTGCTTATCTTCAGGATAGAAAAATCCTGTGGGTTCGCTAATCATTGTTAAGGCGATCGCAGGTTGACCATCTCTCCCGGCCCGTCCCACTTCCTGAATATATTCTGATAATAAAAAAGGAGCTTGAAAATGGACAACCCATCGAACATTACTTTTATTAATTCCCATTCCAAAAGCACTACTACAAACCACAAATTTAACTTTTTCCTGTAACCAATCTTGTTCGATTTTTCGGCGTTCTTCTGAACCCAAACCGGCATGATAAGCAACGGTTGAATAATGTTGAGTTTGTAACCATTGGGCTAATTTTTCACAATCTTTCCGAGTTCGGGCATAAATCAAACCGGTTTGGTTTTTTCGAGGTTGAATCAATTGAATCAGTTGTTTTTGTCGTCCTCTAGGGGTGCAGACTGTTTTAATATTTAATTCTAAATTAGATCGATAGGGACTGAGGAGAAATTCTTCAGGGTTTTCAAGTTGTAAAACCTGTTTAATTGTGTTTTGAACATCAGGATTAGCCGTGGCGGTAAAAGCGGCGATCGCTATTTTTGTATGGGCAGGTTTTAGGTTTAATAAAGTTGAACGAATTGCCCCTAACCGTCGATAAGCAGGGCGAAAGCTATCCCCCCATTGAACTAAACAATGGGCTTCATCTAAGATTAAACCATTGATTTTAACATGAGGTTGACAAATCACACTCCACACAGGAGAACTTAACAAAGTTTCAGGGGAAAGATAGAGAAGTCTTAATTGATTTTGTTCAACTAAACGTAAAGTTTGACGACGTTGCTGGGGCATTAATTGACTATGAATTAAAGCAGCAGGAAGGTTTAATACTTGAAGTTCTTGCACCTGATTTTCCATTAAAGCAACCAGAGGAGAGATGACTAAAGTTAATCCCGTTTTTAATAAAGCTGGAAGTTGAAAACAGATTGATTTTCCTCCTCCTGTTGGCATCACAATTAAAGCATCTTTGTGGTCAAGTAAGCTTTTAATAATTTCCTCTTGAGGCGGTCGGAAATCATCATAACCCCAAATTCTTTTCAAGGCAGCTTTTACCTGTTTCAAGTCTGTAGATGCTTCCATGATGCTTTAGTGATTTTACAAAATAAAATTAAGATAACATCAGAATCATTATCTCATATTTTTCTACAGGTAGGGTAGAGAAGGCTTTTAAGATTGTCATTTTAACAATTTATACTACTCTAGGATTTCTGAGCTACCCATCCTTTATAATCAAAATATCCTGTTTAATCATTGATCAATGACTGAGGGTAAAATCATGAATTTTGTTAGAAAAACCTTATCTCTATCCCAGATTAATCTATCCTATTTAGAATGGAACTCTGGAGTTAATCATTCCTCGGATACCAACCTTTTATTATTACATGGGTTAGCAGATCAAGCCTTAGTCTGGAAAAAGTTAGGAGATCAACTCAGCGATCGCTATCATATTATAGCACCGGATATGCGAGGACATGGAGAAAGTAGTAAACCCAATCAAGGATATACATTTACTGAAGTCATTGCAGATTTAGAAGCTTTAATGGATCACCTGAATTGGTCAAAAGCCCATATTTTAGGACATTCTTGGACAGGAAAAATGGCAGCCATTTGGGCAAAACAGAATCCTCAACGATTTAACAGTATGATTTTAGTTGACCCCATTTTTATTATGAAACTTCCGAGGCTGTTTAAGTTAACTCTTCCCCTGCTGTATCGTCAGTTAGATTGCTTAAAATTAATCAAGTCATTTGCAAGTTTTGAAGAAGCAGAAAATCAAGCTAAACAGTTAGCGCAATTTTCAGGATGGAGTGATTTACAACAGGAACTTTTTCAAGCCGCAATTGAACAAAAAACCGATGGAACTTGGGGAAGTAAATTTGGAATTCCTGCTAGAAATGAAATTTTTGAACAGGTGATGGAAGTTCCAGGGTTAACAGAAAAAATTGATCTTCCCACATTATTTATTCAACCCGAAAAAGGAGTAAATCGCATGAACTGGCAACTCCAACCTTATCAACAATATTTAACTCAGTTAAAAATTGAGCGTGTAGCGGGTAATCATTGGTCTTTTTTAGTTGAACCCGATAGCTTTAATCAAACAGTTGAAACCTTCTTAAATTCTCAAATTATGGTAAAATTATAGTGATCAAAATAAAGGTAAAATCATGGATTTAGAAATTATTGGTCATCGAGGTTTTTCCCTAATAGCACCTGAAAATACTTTAGTCGCCTTGAATGCAGCTTTAGAACAAGGTGCAAATTCTCTGGAATTTGATGTACAAGTTTCTGCGGATGGAATTCCAGTGATGTTTCATGATGAATTCTTAAACCGAATTACAGGTACATCGGGTAAAGTTTCTGAAAAAACCGTTGCAGAATTAAAAGCATTAGATGCAGGTTCTTGGTTTGGTGAACAATTTGCAGGAGAAAGAATTCCCATCTTAGAAGATGCGATCGCTACTTTTAAAAACGTCAATGATTTTCTCTATTTTGATATTAAACCTTACCATCAATGGTCAGAGAATGAAATTAAATACTTAGGAGAGTTTTTAATTAGAAATAACCTTTTACAATCCTCAATTATCACCTCGTTTAATGAAAATTTTTTAAACCAAATCCGCCGTTATTATTGGGAAATCAAAATCGGATATTTTTTAATTGATTTTAATCGCTTTGAAGAACAACTTCAAAAAGCAATTACTCAAGAAAATGCCATTTTAAGCATTAATTACCCAGTGGTATTAAAACATCCAGAAATTGTGACTCAAAGTCAAAATCAAGGAGTTGATATCGTGGTTTGGACAGTGGATGATATCAATGATTTTAACACCTTAGTTAACTTAGGGGTTAAGCGGATGATTACCAATTCATTAATTAGAAGTTAGAAACCAGGTTTTTGTAAATACCTATTTTTTCCTCTAAACGTTACTTAAAAACCCCGTTTCTTGAAAGATACTGCTCTTTAATCTAAATCCCAGTAACAACCGCCCAAAAATAAGTTTTAAAGGTTTTTAGATCAACCTTAATCTGCATTTCTTGACCCCAGGTAAATATATTAAACTCAATTATATTCCGATTTAAATCAATATTTAATTGATCTAATAAAGCCACCCAATGACTCGGATAGGATATCAAAGGAGGTTGATTTAAAAGTAAGCCTAAATCATTAACTAACGCCAAAGCCACACCTCCAGATTTTACGATTTGATGAGCTTTTTGAATCCCTTCTAAATCTCTAAATAAATAAGCATAATTATAATCAATCCTTTGATAGCCTAAAATTTCTTGAATCCATCCTGCAATTTCCCAAGGTTTCGTAATTCCCCCTAAATTTCTGAAAAGTTCAGAAGCATTCGGGTCAACGGAAAAAAGCATATTTTCGGATTCTCTCAGAGTCGATAATACCATCCAATCCACTTGAGGAATTTTAAAATTAACCGGGGTTTGTTGAAGATAAGACGGTGAAGAAATCCAACGATTTGTTTGGGTATGAAATCCACCGATTTGAAAGAGACTGCGGCACAGTTCAATATAAGCCAGAGGATGTTTTCGTACCAGTTCAAAAATAATCGTAGCTGGGCCACAAAAAGGTTGAGAACTTTGATTAATCTGAAAAGGATTCGCTAAACGGGCACGCATTTCTGCCATAATTTGTTGTTGATCAAGTCCCGTCCACACCCCAGGAACCTTTGAGCGTTCAAAGTCAGCGATCGCTGTTTCTGCTAAAATTAAAACATCAGAATTTACCATTAAAGTTAGACTAATTTATTCAAGATTTATCCGCATTTTTTTTCTGAAGGTTGGTTTCGCTTTCCAGTTCTTTATTTAAAAAATAGTTTAAAAATGTCCGAATCACAGCAATTGCCGCTAACTGACCTAATGCTAAAAACGACGGGGTAATCGTGGTAGAAAGAATATCTGCACCCAACTGAAATTCTAAGGCTAAAGCCAACCAAGTTCCAAAGTTAAGACGAAGTTCTATAAAGGGAAAAACTCGCCTTTGACCATAGCGATTAATGGCTATTTTTAAGGTTGTAATTAAACCTAAAAATACACACAACGCCGAAGTTGCTTCTAAGACAAATCGTAGAAAATGGACAAAAGAAAATAAACTATTTTCTAAAGCTTCCATACTAACCATAAATCCAAGGATTAAGATTAACTGAGTGCTTCCGACAAATAATCGGCGGCGGCTTCAACAACGGCGATAGCATTTTCATACATCATGCGAGTAGGGCCTAAAATTCCCACACTTCCCACCGGAATATTATCCCGTCGATATTGGGCGGAAACCAAAGTACATCCTTGAATGGGTTCTAACGGATTTTCTGACCCGATGCGAACCGTCACCCGTTTAGTTTGGGATGGGGGAAAAATTAACGGCCATAATTGTTCCTGTTCTTCTTCTAATAAGTGCATCAAAGTTTTTACCTGTTGCAATTGTGAAAATTCAGGTAAATGCAAAACCTCAGAAATTCCACTAATTAAAATTCGAGTATATTCTGGGGTTTGACAGCGACGACTTAAATCGATTAATAATTTTCTTAAAAAATCCGAATAGCATTGAAATTCTCGATCTAATTCACTCCAATCTAATATTGAAAGTTCAGAAATCGATTTTCCTCTAAGTTGAGCATTTAAAAAATTTGACAGTAATTGTAATTCTTGTTCTAAAACTTCTTCATTTTCAGGTAATAAATTAGCAACTAATGGGTGAGAATCAACCGCAGAATTAGGAGAAGACAATTCTATCAAACTCGAGTGAGTTTGATAGGAATCTGTCACCACCACTAACATAATTTTTCCAGGTTCTATGGATACTAAATGCAAGTGTCGTAACCGAGTGGTGAGGGTTTGGGGTAATGTAACTAACGTAATATACCCGCTTAAGGTCGATAAAATTTGAGAAGCCCCTCGTAAAACTGCCTCCAAACTACAGTTTTTTAAACTCAGTTGTTCCCGTAACAATTGCAGTGCTTCATCCGCAACAGTTTCTGAAGGAGTAATTAACTTATCAACATAAATTCGATACCCGGAATCTGAGGGGACTCGTCCGGCGGAGGTATGGGGTTGATACAGGAGTCCGGCGCGTTCCAAGACCCCCATACTATTGCGAATTGTCGCAGGGCTAACTTTGAGGTTGTATTCTTCCACCAAAGCTTTAGAACCAACGGGCTCCGCCGTCGCAATATAGTGACGAATGGTTGCCCACAGGATATGATGGTGTCGCTCTGTTAAATGTACTTGTGTAAACATTGAGTTTTTTGATACAGATTTGACTGACGAAGTATGATATTGAACCAGGCAACTCTGAGATGTTCAGGCGTTTACAACTCGCAAGCTGTTCAGCAGAGTTTTAATATCCAAGATAACAGATATTGGAGTTGAATAGGTAAATTCTACTCCTCATCTGTTTTAGAACATTTTCGTAGAGATTGGTTGCCTATTTGTAGGGTCTACTAAATTCCTGAACGGTTAATTTTTATCGAATTGGATAAAAATAATTAAATAACAATTAAATTTGATGAAATTTCAGGAATTTTCTGAATATGATTGTTTGATTTTACCGTTTTTTATCATGGGCTGATTCAAAAATAGTGATAGCAGGAAACACAAAGGTTAAGGAGTAACTTGCCATCCGATTTCAGCTTGTTGAACAACATAAGCTGCAACGGTTTTGATTTCTTCAGGCTTTAACCGTTTTTTAAACGCTGGCATTGCGTTTTTACCATTTGTCACTTGATTGATAATTGCCGCTTGAGGATCTTCTTGATATCCTTTTAAGTATTGCTGCAAAGCTTCTTTTTTCAATGTTTTATTGGCAACAACAACGTTATTTCCATTAATATGACAAGCTGCACAGGAGTTCAAAAAAATCTCAGATCCATTTAAAGTATTTTGTGCTAATGCAGATTCTGGAAAAATAGAGGTTAACCATATAAAACCTACAATCAGAACTGATAGTATCTTTTTCAATTGAATCTCCTTGTGTTAAAATAGGAACAGAAAATACAAAGATTTTACATCTTCAATAAAAACACGGTATTCCAATAGAAATAGAAACCGGAAATGTTCTAATCTGTTGAACAATACCATAAAGTTCATCTATGGGAAAGCTTTCATCAGCAAATCCTATTTTTTCGCCATCTCCATCCGATTTTGACCGATTCTTCAACCCTCGACGGTCAGCATTACACCATGTCCTGAGTCAAAATCGGTATGAGTCAACGAAAATAACAACAGGTTCTCAGTAATAATACTGAATTTAACAGCATATCTCCTTCTGTTGTGATCCAGATTACTGTTTAACCATGAGGACGATCACATCTACACTAACACAGAAATCATTGGATACATTTGCCCGAGCAGAGATATTAAAAAAACTTAATGGATTGCCTTTCTTCCTGTTATGTCTGAATCACAATCTTTTTCTCCCGTAAGTTTCAAACAAATGGTTGAGGAAATTTTAAGGACTCAATGTATGAGTCGTCAACAGCGATATGCGTTAAGATATTGGTTATTACGCAAACTGAATGAACCTGAACAACAGTTAGTTTATATGCTTCAAAGAGCATTACATACAGGAAAAATTAAAATTACTGATTGAACAAGTTTAAATTAATAGAATTGACGACATAAACACTCTATTATTTTTTCTTCTTTTTTCAGTAAATTTAATCATGAATATAGGCAACCGGATCAGTTAATCCCAGTTCTGCAAAGGCAGCTAATCGCAAACGACAAGAATCACAAATTCCACAAGCTTTAGCTTCACCCGCATAACAAGACCAAGTATATTCCCAAGGAACACCCAATTGATTACCGAGTTGAATAATCTCGGTTTTTTTTAAATGAATCAATGGAGATTCAATGGTAATAGATTCTCCTTCTCGACCTTGTTTTGTTCCCAACCGAAACACTTCTTGCATGGCTTGAATATAATCCGGTCTACAATCAGGATAACCCGAATAATCTAAGGCATTAACCCCAATATAAACTCGATTGGCTGAAATTGCTTCTGCATAAGCCAAAGCAAAGCTTAAAAATATCGTGTTTCGCGCCGGAACATAAGTAATGGGGATACTTTCAGCCATTTTTTTTAGAGAGCGATCATAAGGTAAATCAACACGATTATCCGTTAAAGCAGACCCTCCCCATAATGTTAAATCAAATGTCACAACTTGATGTTCTACAACTCCAGCACATTCAGCAATTTTTCGCGCTGATTCCAGTTCTTTACGATGCCGTTGTTGATAATCAAAAGAAATGGCATAGCATTGACACCCATCAGCTTTAGCTTGGTATAAAACCGTTGACGAATCTAAACCACCCGATAACAAAATAACTGCTTTCACTAGAGTCTTTTTTCCTTATTGATCTTGTTGATTGTATTCTCGTTAATTTTAACAAAAATTAGAGCGATCGCATCCTTGGATCTACAAGTTACAATTTTTACAAAGCTGAAAATGGACAATCAGATTAAGCTTAAGAACCAATCTTTAAAGAATTATATATCTTTGTAAAGTTTTATAATATAAAATACTTCACATTCTATCCCCGAAATCTTCGCTACACTAAAAAGTAAAGACAGCAATTATATCTCTATACATAGGTAATTATAACTATGGCTACAGTCTCTAAATTAGAATATCATCCCACACGCTGGCTAACCTTGGTATTAGGAACCTTAGCATTCTGGATGGCAGGTAGCTTAATTCTTGACTTTGTAATTATGCCGACCATGTATGTTTCTGGCATGATGGAAGAAACAGGATTTACGGCTACAGGAATGCTGATTTTTTCAGTCTTTAACCGGGTTGAGTTAGTGTGTGCAGCAGTGGGTTTAACCGGTTTAATTGCATTAGCAATGAACCTTCCTGAAAAATTCAGTAATCGCCTGCGCACACTCACCGGATTATCGCTATTTCTCTTGGCGATTACGATGATTTACACTTACATTCTCACCCCTCAAATGAGTGCTTTAGGAATTAACCTCAATCTATTTAATGGGTTAGCGACTATTCCTGATGGCATGAACCAACTCCACTGGAGTTATTTTATCCTAGAACTGATTAAATTATCTTTTTTAGGCACAATTTTAGCATGGTGTTATCGCAATCATAGTAAACTCGATCTCACCTTCTAAATTGTTTAATAAAATTAAAGTAGGTTGGGTTCAGGAAACGAAACCCAACTTTTTTTTATCTAAATTGTTATAATTCAATCCAACTGAGTTGAGGATATCCCATGACAACCGAACTCCCGATAACAGAATCTAAACCCAATTCAAGTTTATACGAAGAAGATTATCATCTTTGGTTAATGAATACTATTCACCAGTTACAACAAGGAAAATTAGCTGAAGTTGATCTTATTAATTTAATTGAAGAATTAGAAGCTATGGTCAGAAGTGAAAAAAAGGCTATCAGAAGTAATCTCAGAATTTTATTAATGCACCTATTAAAATATAAGTATCAATCTGAGAAACGAACTAATAGCTGGTTATTTACCATTCGAGAACATCGTAAAAGATTACGAGACGATTTTAAAAACAGTCCAAGTTTAAAGCGATATTTTCGAGAAGTTTTTGAAGAATGTTATCAAGATGCAAGAGAATTAGCGGCTGATGAAACAGGATTAACCATCGATACTTTTCCTGTAGAATCTCCTTTCTCCCAAGAAGAGACATTAAACCCAGATTATTTACCGGAGTAATACTAACTTACAAGTTTATTGATGGGCTAATTTCAAACGTTCTTTAATGGATAATTGTTGTAAATTTTCGCTTAACTCATATAAATTAACTGGCTTATAATTACCTTGAAACAAAGGAATTAACGCTTTAACTAAAGCTACAATTCCATCAGGAGGAACTGCATTCCCAATTTGTCGCCGAACTTCGGTCAATGATCCTTCAAAAATAAAATCATCTGGAAACGATTGTAACCGAGCTCGTTCTCGATTGGTTAATGCTCTGGGTTTTTGGTAATGATATCCCCAAGTTCCACCGCCTCCACCTGCGATAATGGTTGTTGAAGGTTGGTCAGGGTGTAAACGTCGGTAAACATGACTAATCATTCCTTTAACATAATATTCGCTATCTTTCGGAATATCTGTAAAATTTCCTCCGGGTTTAATCCGTTTTAAAATTTCAATGGTTCTCGGTTGAATTTTTTGATGTTCATTATTATCAGGAACCGTTTCTACTCCTTCTAATGCTTCTGATGCAGTTCGATAAGGATAAAGTCGATTTAATCCATATTCCGGTTGAGGATGAATAAAATTAAACCCCGTATCTTTTCTAATCCCAACTAATAAAACCCGTTCTCGAAATTGAGGAACACCATACTCAGCAAAATTATAAAGTTTAGGTTTCACTAAATATCCAGGTTCAATTTTTTCAAAGTCAGAAATAATGCGTTGAATGGCTTTATAATTGTTAGCACTTAATAACCCTTTAACATTTTCAGCTATAAAAACTTTCGGTTTTTTGGCTTGAACAAATTTAAGAAAATAAGTATATAAATTTCCCCGTTCTCCTTCTAACCCTGGACGTTTCCAAATCATGGAAAAATCTTGACAAGGAAAACCTCCCGTAATTAAATGCGCATCAGGGACTTGAGAAATATTAATATTTTCAATCTGATCATGAACAATAACATCCGCAATATTCCGCCTAAACGTTCGACAAGCATCTCGATTAGAATCAATTGCCCAAACAACCTTAAATCCAGCTTTATGAAAGGGTAAATCTATTCCACCACATCCCGAAAATAGAGACAGGGTTGAGGGTGAATCTTTCCATTTAACTTGAGATAATTGTTGAATTAATGACATTAATTATTACCGTCATTTTGCCTCAATTAATATCATATCACAATTCGTAGGGTGCGTAAGCGCAGCACACGAACCAAAACCTAAATAATCAGTTTTTTTGTCATAAAATCGAGCTAAATCCGTGATTAAGGTTTACTAATTGCAATAATCGCATTTTGTCCTCCAAATCCAAAACTAAAACATAAAGTATTTTTAATTAAAACTGGACGAACTGAGGTAACAAAATCTAAATCAAATTCAGAAGTTTTTAAACCCACACAAGGAGGTAAAAGTTGATGGTTTAATGCCATTAAACAAAACGCCACACCTAACGCACCTGATGCGCCTAATGTGTGTCCGGTCGCGCCTTTTGTAGAAGTTACTGGAACCTTTCGAGGAAATAATTGTTGAATTAATTGAACTTCATGATCATCATTTAAGGTTGTGGCGGTTCCATGAGCATGAATAAAATCAATTTGATCAGGAGATAAATGACTATTTTTTAAGCAATTTTGAATGGCAGCGATCGCACTTTTTCCAACAGTATCCGGTTTAATTCCATAACAAGCATCTGCGGTTAATCCAAACCCTAATATTTGTCCATAAATTTGAGCGTTTCTTTGTTGAGCTAAAGCTTCTGATTCTAAGATTAAAATAGCGGCTCCTTCCCCTAAAACAAATCCTTCTCGATGTCGATCAAATGGATAGCAACCTGTATTAGCTAAGGCTCCCATTTGTTGAAATCCGGCTAAGGTTAAGGGGGTAATGGGTGCTTCTACAGCACCGACTATTACACGCTGACATTGTTCAGTTTTAATCAGTTCAAATCCTTGAGCGATCGCCCAAATCCCTGTAGAACAAGCTGCCATCGGTGATAAAACAATTCCTGTAGATCCGATGATTTTAGCCGCATTTAAAGCAATATTAGAGTGTAAATAATCTATAAATTGAATTAAATTAATATCCTCTTCCATCCTTGCTAATTTCTCTAATTTTCCCTGATATCCCCGACTGGAACCAATAACGACCCCACAGTTTAATAAAGGGGGAGATAAATGAGCCATGATTAACGCATCGGCGATTGCAACTTTTAATAATTTTGTTGGATCAGATGGAATATCATTAATTAAAGCTAAAGGTTTTCTGGGAAGTTCAGGAAAAGGTTGATCAGGTAAGATTCCTGATTGACCGGATAACAATCGTTTCCAAGTTGTTTCTAAATTCCCTAATGCAGAGATTAAACCAATACCCGTAACAACAACATTCATTTTGTTTGAGGAGTTAGAAACCCAAAGTTAAAATTTTATAGAAATTCTGACTCTTCTGCTATTTGAGTTTAAAAAAATACAAGAGGGTGGATAAAATTTAACAATCTCACCCACCCTCAGAAACGCAATAATTACATTTCCTAATAATTTATTGAGTTTTCAGATTTTCTAACCCTTGGGTCACTTTGGCGGACTGAATGCGATCGCCTTGTTTAATTTGATCTACAACATCCATCCCGTTAGTCACATAACCAAAAACAGCATAACTACCATCGAGAAACGGTAAATCTGCTAAGGCAAAATAGAACTGAGAAGAAGCAGAATCAGGGAATTGAGAACGAGCCATCGCCACTGCACCCCGACGGTGAGATAAAACGGGTGCTGTGGTAATGCGGGCACTTTCTAAGGTTTTGCTATAGATGGGCTGTTCTGCACCTTGGGGCTTAATTTCTAAGGGGATTGTCCGTTCTTTGGAAGTACCCGGCTCGATATATCCACCTGTTCCTAATCTAGCACTGGGAAATTTCGGATCTTTACTCTGAGGATCACCGCCTTGCACCACAAACGGTTGAGGTTCACGGACAACCCGATGGAATGCTAGACCATCATAAACGCCTTTATTAACCAGATCAACGAAGTTTCCCGCCGTAACAGGAGCGTTGGTTCCATCAATTTCAATGATAATCGGCGATCCATTCACCGTCATCTCGACCGTTGCTTTTCCGTTTAATTGGGGTAAATTTGCCATAGGTTGGGTTGAAGTGGGAGAACTAAGGGTAACGGCTTGATCAGCAGATAGACTGTCCTGAGTTTGAGTTTCGAGGGAGGTTGTATCAGAACCACAGCTACTCAGGAATAACACACAAATGAACAGGATGGGTAAAAACCAGTGCTGTGTGTTGAATGTTTTCATTTTAGAGTTTCGTTTTTTGTGCAGTCGGATAATTTTATAGTCCTTCTAAGGGGACTTGTAAAAACTTCGCTAATTCCGCGCCTTGGTTTTCCAACTCAGATAGGGCTAGGGGTTGACCCACGCGAGTTAAAGGAATTTCTCGACGGTCTTTGAGTTTGAGATACAGTGCTCGACGAGGATTAAGTCCATCTTTGACGTCAACACGAATCGATTGAACCTCATTGACGCTGCAATTGAATTCAACTTTACGGTTTTTCCCCGGAAAACCCCACCGGAAAATATTAATCTTTTCCGTTTGTCGATTAAATTCATTGTATCCGCCACCCAAATCCCACAGAATTACCAGCCATAGATATAACGCCAGTAACAAGGCTGCTGTTCCATATAACCCCATGACAATTCCTTGGGGAATAAAAATGAGTTGGGTCGGATCGGCGAAGGGTAAAAGATTAATTTTCAAATAGCTCGATATACCCGATAAGAGAAAGCCAGTTCCACCGATGGTGATCACACTGGCCCACCAGTAGTTACTGAAGCGACGGGAACCCGTAACTTTCTGATAGAGGATTTGATTCGTTGCGGTCTTTGTTTGGGTACTCATGGAACCTAAAAGTGTGAATCTTCACAGCCAACACCTTTGCAAAAATTGTTAACTGTAATATATAGTTATGTTAACTTGCTTAATAGTCTACCGCTAAATGTCCCCCGGTTAAACCAGGGCGACATCCATAGGCTATAAGCATTGGATCGATCGCTGAACAGTTGGTCTCGCAAGGGAAAAAACTGCTTTGTAAGACCTTCGGCCGAACTTCGTTCGGATTGATTTCTACAGAAAGTCAAACCAGTGAAACGACCAGCCCCTTCAAAAATCGGGAAACCGATTGATTAAGGGGTAGTTCACAAAGGATAATGTTTTAGATAACCCAAGAGGATCGTTCTGAAATGACTATAGCAGTCGAACGGCCGCAAGTTCAGAGAGGATGGTTTGATGTCCTCGATGACTGGCTCAAACGCGATCGCTTTGTCTTCGTGGGTTGGTCAGGAGTTCTACTGTTTCCCTGTGCTTATCTAGCCCTTGGTGGCTGGTTAACCGGAACCACTTTTGTGACTTCCTGGTACACCCACGGTTTAGCAAGCTC